>JAFDWO010000142.1 GCA_018268415.1 Actinomycetota bacterium
ACCTTCGCGCCACAGCAAGGAGATCCGAGGCACCCGATCGGTGACGAAGACGCTGAGGACGTCACCCTTCCCGGCCTTCGATCGCCTTCCGGGCCTGATCCGGAGGGTCGCGTCCGTGACGGTGGACCAACACGGAGGAAGTGTGGAGTTCCCACCGTCTCTGTGACGAGGTCCCACATCGGCCACGTATCCATGACGCTCCCGTGAGCCTCCGGCGAGCCTTCCCCCACGTCTTTCATACCCGGCCGTCTCGGCCACGGCCACAGCTGGCCAGGGTCGTGGACGAGGCGGCCGGACCGACCTGTGCGTCAGGAGCCGGATTTCGTCGCCGGGACCGGTACCAGGTCGAACTCGGTGCCGAGGCGGAGCTCGGAGTAGCGCCTCGTCCAGTCGTCGTTGACGCTGTCGGACTGTTTCTTCATCCGCGGCTTGAAGCTGAAGTCGTCGGGCGGGGAGATGTCGAGGCGCTCCAGCAGGTTCAAGGTCGAGGTCTCGTAGTCGGCGGCGAAGTTCTCGTAGAGGACGAGGATCGGCTTGATCCCCGAGTGCTCGAAGAAGGCGTCCCAGGAGGCCTCCTCGACGATCAGCTGCTGGAGGAGGTGGTCGATCGCCCGATAGTGGAAGCGCAGTTGGGGTCGGTGCTCCTCGATGAACGTGCGGTAGGGGGGAGAGCCGTCGTCCTCGACCGAGATCGCGTTCGAGGTCGCCTGGTCCTCGCGCCAGGTCGCCGTCTGCACCGCCTTCCACAGCGAGACGGCCTGGCGTACCTTGTTGGCGCGGACGACGCGGACGAAGGTGAGGTCGGGGAAGACGGTGGGGAGGAGCTCGGCGAGCGACAGGTCGCGGTAGGCGGGAACGTTGCGGACGAGGCTCACGAAGTCGCCGAAGTACCCCCACATCAGCTTCGCGCCGAAGACGCCGTTCGGCGTCGTCCCCGCCTCGAAGCTCCACTCGAGATAACGGTCGTAGGCGGCACGGCTCCAGAGCGGCGAGCGCGGCGTCGGCTCGGCACCGATCCCGCGCTCGCCAAGGTGATCGCGGATCGACTGGTCCTCGACGCCGAGGAAGTACTCCTCCGGGCGCCGCGGCCGGCCGGAGTGGCGGAGCGCCTCGTAGTACTCCTCGGGGCGCCCGGCGACACCGGTTTCACCGAGCGCGTGGCAGACGAGGGTCGAGCCGCTTCGCGGCGTGGCGCAGACGATGTAGGAGCGCTCGGGCTTCATTGCTGAGTAAGTTAATCAACAAACGGGCGGAAGGATTGTTACGCTCGAAGGTGCGTCCCTTGTACCCGACCTGGAGCCGATCATCGCTCCTCAGGACCGACCGCCCAACATTCTCTACATCCACTCGCACGACACCGGCCGGGTCGTGCAGCCCTACGGGTTCCAGGTCCCGACCCCGAACATCCAGATGCTGGCCGACCAGGGCGTCCTCTTCCGCGAGGCCTTCTGCGCCGCGCCGACCTGCTCCGGCAGCCGCGCCAGCCTGCTGACCGGCCTCTACTGCCACAACAACGGGATGGAGGGGCTCGCCCACCGGGGCTGGAAGCTCCGCGACTACGGGCAGCACTGGGTCCACACTCTGCGGGCCGCCGACTATCACTCGATCCTGGTCGGCGAGCAGCACATCTCCAAGGACCCGGGGGTGATCGGCTACGACGAGGTGATCAAGGTCGGGTCGAACAAGGCGACCGACGTCGCGCCGCTGACGATCGAGGCCCTGCGCGCGGCGCGGAACACCGGCCGCCCGTGGTTCATGTCGGTCGGCTTCTTCGAGACCCACCGTGACTTCGCCGCGCCGACCTCGGTCCGTGACACCCTCTACTCGCTGCCCCCGGGCAACCTCCCCGACGCCCCCGCGACGCGCCGTGACATGGCCGAGTTCAAGGCCAGCGTGCGTTCGCTCGACCAAGGCATCGGCGCCGTCCTGCACGCGCTCCACGACCTCCGCCTGGTCGACGACACCCTGGTCATCTGCACCACCGACCATGGCGTCGCCTTCCCCGGCGCCAAGGCGACCCTCACCGACCGTGGCACCGGCGTGATGATGATCATGCGCGGCCCCGGCCCGTTCGCGGGCGGCAAGGTGGTCGACGCGCCGGTCACCCATCTCGACGTCTATCCGACCCTCTGCGAGGTCGCCGGGGTCGATCCGCCCGACTGGCTCCAGGGTGACTCGCTGGTCCCGCTGCTGAAGGGCGAGATCGATCGTCTGCACGAGGCGACCTTCGCCGAGATGACCTACCACGCGGCCTATGAGCCGCAGCGCTCGGTGCGCACCGAGCGCTGGAAGTACATCCGCCGCTTCGACGACTACCCGGGCCCGGTGCTCGCCAACTGCGACGACTCCGCCTCGAAGGAGATCTGGGTGGCGGCCGGGTGGGCCGACCGCCGCGTTCCCCGCGAGCAGCTCTACGACCTCGTCCTCGACCCCAACGAGCAGAACAACCTCGCCGCCGACCCGGTCGCCCGCGAGGCGCTCGAGGATCTGCGCCGCCGGCTCGCCGACTGGATGCGGGAGACCGACGACCCGCTGCTCGAGGGCCCGGTCTCGGCCCCGCCCGGCGCCGCCGTCAATGAGCAGTGGCAGATGTCGCCCGACGAGCCGACCCGCAGGATCGCCGCGGACCCCGCGGCCGCGCGCTCAGGCTGAGGGCGGCGCCGCGCCCGCGACGACGTCGACGAAGTTCTCCAGGTGCCGGGTCGTCCAGCACTCGAAGGTGCCGTCGCAGAAGCGTTCGTAGGAGGACATCACCGAGTCGCCGTAGTTCCAGTAGAGCTTCGGCTCCGGGTTCAGCCAGAAGAGGCCGGCCCGCGCGCTCGCTGATCCGGGCGAAGACCTCGGCGTGCGGCTCGCGGCCGTTGGTGCGCGCGTCGCCGAGCACGATCACGGTCGAGCGTGGGTCGAGGTCCTCGGAGATCTCGGTCAGGAACTCGAGCCAGACCCGGCCGTAATCGGTGTAGCCGGAGACGTCGGCGACGCCGCCCTCGCTGGAGATCTTGCGGGCGACGGCGGCGAAGTCACGCTCGTGCTCGAAGACGTCGGTCACCTCGGAGATGCGCTCGATGAAGACGAAGCTGCGCAGCTTGCGGAACGAGTCGTGCAGGGCGTGGAGGACGGAGAGGAAGAAGACGCTCGCCGAGGTGACCGAGGTGGAGACATCGCAGAGCACGTAGATCTCCGGGCGTCGCGGCCGCTTCGGCCGGAAGCGCAGGTGCATCGGCACGCCACCGGTCTCCAGCGAGGCGCGCATCGTCCGGCGCACGTCGACGGTCTGCCCCTTTTTGCGCCCGCGTTGCTCGTGGCCGAGCGTGGCGAGCCGGCGCTTCATCTGCGAAACGGCGCGGTGGACCGCGGCGAGGTCCTGGGTCGGCGAGGTGGGGAGGGCGCGGTCCAGCTCGGCCAGTGGGCGCGAGGCGGGCAGCGTCTCGGTCCGCTCGATCAGGTCGCGCTCCAGTTCGCGCCGCAGGTGGCGCTCGAACGCGGTGAGCTGCTCACGGTCGATCGGCGGCCGCTCCTCGCCATCCTCTTTCGCCGGCTGTGATCCGGAGCTGAGCCCGAGCGAGCGGCGGATCCGCTGCACATCGACGCCGACCACTCCGGAGCCCTCCTCGCGGCCGAAGGCGGCGATCGCCAGCCGGGCGAGATCGCGCAGCGCGCTCTCGTCGCCGCGTTCCATCGCGTCGCGGATGAGCTCCGCGAGCTGCTCCGAGTCGAGGCGCTCGGCGCCCGCGTCGGGCTGCCCTCCCTGGTCGACCTCGGCGGCGCCCCGCTCGCCGATCCCCTGCTCGATCGCACCCGCCTCGGCGGCACGGAAGAAGTAACGGTCGAAGACCAGCTCGAAGACGCGGCGGTCGTCCTGGGACTTGGCGATCGTCGAGGCGAGCGCCTCGCGGAAGTCGTCCTGCGCGGTCCAGGGCACGTGTTCGAGCGCCGCGAAGGCGTCGAGGATCTCCGACGTGCCGACCGCGACCCCCTCGCCGCGCAGCTCCTCGCAGAAGCCGAGCAGCTTCGGGCCGAACCCGGGCGGGCCGGGGTCCGCCTTGGGACCGTAGGGCGACGTGGCGCTCACCGCACCGATAATAGGCCGGTGAGCGCGGCGAATCGATCGGCGGGGGCAGTGCTGGTTGCCGCCGGTGACCCGGTGGCCGCGATGAAGGCGATGCGTTCGGCGCGGCGGCGTCGCTACGTGGCGCGAACCGACGTGATGGAGGTGCTCTACCGGGTCTACCTGGGCGCGCTGGCCGCCGTTTTCGTGCTTGCCTTCCTCGCCGGGGCCCTGCACGAAGTCCCGGCCGATCCGTCCTCGGTCGAAGGCATCCGGGGAGACGCGCCGGCGATCATCGGCATCGCGGTGGCGGTCCTCGTGCTCGCGGGGCTGCGCGCCGGGGCGCGCGGCGGGCCGCTGGCGATCGAGGCGGCCGAGGTGCGCTACACGCTGCTGGCGCCCGTCTCGCGACGGACGGCCCTGCGCCCGGCGGCGCTGGCGCAGCTGCGCACCGCGGTGATCTTCGGCGTCGTCTTCGGGGCGGTGGTCGGCAACTTCGTCTTCCGCCGCTTCCCCGGCAGCGCGCTCGAGTGGATCGGCGCGCTGGCGGCGTTCGGCGCGCTGGTGCCGGTCGCCGTGCTGGGCGGGGCGCTGGTCGCCTCCGGGCGGCGGCTGCGGCCGCCGGTGGCCGGGGCGATCGGCCTGGCGCTGGTCGTCTGGTCGGCCTTCGACCTGGCGCTCGGCTGGAGCAGCTCGCCGGCGACGATGCTCGGGGACGTCGCGACGCTGCCCCTCCAGCACGGCGCGAGCGCCTGGCTCGCGGCCCTCGGTGCGGTCCTGGCGCTCGCGCTCCTCGCGGCGGGCCTGTTCAGCCTCGGCGGCCTGGGACTGGAGGCGGCCCAGCGCCGCGCCCAGCTCGTCGCCGAGATGCGCTTCTCGGCCTCGGTCCAGGACCTTCGCACCGTGATCCTCCTGCGTCGCCAGCTCGCCTCGGAGCACCCTCGGCGCAAGCCGTGGGTGAGGCTCCCCGGGGCCGTCACCGCGCGCCGGCATCCCGCGTCGACGCCGCACTCCACCGCTGCGGAGTCGGTCCCGCCGGACCCCGACCGCCGCTCCGCGAGGTTGAGCTCCCTGCAGTCGCCCCGGCCGGGCCCCGACGACGGCCGCTCCGGGACGGCGGCCGTGCCGCAGTCACCACCGCCGGGGCCCGACGACGGCCGCTCCGCGACGGTGACCGTGCCGCCGCCCGGCGGACGTCCCGTCGTCGTCCACCCGATCTGGCGTCGCGACTGGCAGAGCTTCCTTCGCTGGCCCACGGTCCGCGTCGTTCGCGTCGTCCTGATCGCGGTCGCCGCGGGCGGCCTCGCGGTCGGCGGCTTCGACCTCACGCCGGTCCTCTTCGCCCTGCCCGGCCCGCTCCTCTTCGTCGCCGCCCTCGACCTGATCGAGCCGCTCGCCCAGGAGAGCGACCACCCGACCCGTCGCCTGCTCCTGCCGCGCCGCAGCAGTGAGCTCCTGCGCAGCCACCTGATCGCGCCCGTCGTCGCGATGGCGGTCGTGCTCGCCCTCGCCACGATCGCGGCGGCCGGGATCGGTGGCGACCCCGGGCTGGCGCTCGGCGTGGGCGCCGCCGTCTTCCTGCCGCTGGCCGTGGTGCTGGTCTGCGCGGCGGCGGTCAGCGCCACCAACGATCCCTACGAGTTCGCCCTCAACCCGCAGCTGTCGCAGGCCTTCACGATCGCCCCGATCGCGGTCGCCCTGATCGCCGGTTTCCTTCCTCTGTTCGTCGCCTGGAAGATCGAAGGGGGCAATAGTGCGCGGATCAGCGGGGTGCTCGGGATCGATTTCGTCCTCGTCGTGCTCGCCTTCGTCGGCATCGGCGGCCTCGCCCTGCGCTTCAACAAACGCGAGCGGGAGGCCCAATGAGCGGCGCGATCGAGGCGACCAGCGGAGGCAGCGACGACGCGCCCCTCAGCGCCCATGGTCTCGGCCGCTCCTACGACGGCTATATCGCCCTCGGCTCCTTCACCGTCGACGTCGCCTCGGGCGAGCTGGTCGCCCTGATCGGCCCCAACGGCGCGGGCAAGACCACCTTCCTCAACCTCGCCGCCGGCCTCCTCGACCCGACCTCGGGCAAGGTCGAGATCGATGGTCACGTTCCCGGCTCGATCGAGGCCCGTCGCGCGCTCTCCTACCTCCCCGACACGCCGGTCTTCTACGAAGACCTGAGCGTCGCCGAGCACCTCGAATACGTCGCCGCTCTGCACGGGGCGGAGGACCCGGACGCGCGGATCGACGAACTGATCTCCCGTCTCGGCCTCGGCGGCTGGGAGGACGCCCTCGGCGCCGAACTCTCCAAGGGCATGAAGCAGAAGGCGTCGATCGCCCTCGCCCTCGTCCGTCCCTTCAAGGTCCTCCTCGCCGACGAGCCCCTCGACGGCCTCGACCCGCCCAGCCGCGAAACCCTCTTCGCCCTCCTCGCCGAGATCCGGGCCGCCGGCGCCGCGATCGTCGTCTCCACCCACCGCCCCGACGTGATCGCCGCCGCCGACCGCTGTGTCGCGATCCGCGAGGGCCGCCTCGCCTACGACGGCCCACCCGACCCGAAAGTCCTCGCCGAGATCTTCGACCGAAGCGAGCTGGAGGGGGCGTAGGGCGGGGCGGAAAGTGATGGGGTCTCGCGAAGCTGCCGCCCTAGGGGGAAGGGATGCGGCCGTCTCGTCCACGGCCCTGGCAGGCTGTGGCCGTGGCCGAGACGGCCGGGGGTGCGGGGAGCGGGCGGCGGAAGCACGGAAGGCCCTCGCGGGAGGGTGCGGGCGAGTGAGGCGGATCCGTCACGGGGTCCCACGGTCCCTCCCGATCCCGGCCCCGGGGACCGGAGGGTGCGACCGATCCGTCACGGGACCGTCACCGAAGGGAGACCTCGTCACGGAGATGCCGGGAACGTCACCCTTCCTCCCGACCCT
>JAFDWO010000143.1 GCA_018268415.1 Actinomycetota bacterium
CGGCCGTCTCGGCCACGGCCACAGCCTGCCAGGGCCGTGGACGAGACGGCCGCATCCCTCTTCGCAGTGGGCGGCAGCTCGAGGCGGCCGCATCCCTTGTGGCCCTGGGCGACAGCTCGAGGGGGCCGGGGCCCTGCCCGGGCGCCGGCTCCAAAGGCCGGGCCTTTCCGGGCGCCGGCTCCAAAGGCCGGGCCTTTCCGGGCGCCGGCTTGACGGGCGGCGAATCATCCGAGGTGCCGGCCTGCGAGCGCCCCATCCCGAGCCAGGCCTCGACTTCGCCATACTCCCCGGCCTATGACGACTTCCAACGACGTACCGACGCTTCTTGACGAACTGCTGCGCGCCGGCGCGCCCTCCGGCTACGAGGGCCCCGCTGCCGAGATCTGGCGCAAGGCCGCCTCGTTTGCCGAGCTCTCCTACGACGGGATCGGCTCGACGATCGCCCGGGTCGGCGAGGCCGAGCCACTGGTCGCGATCGTCGGCCACATCGACGAGATCGGCCTGATCATCACCCACGTCGACGAGAAGGGCTTCCTCTGGTTCGAGCCGATCGGCGGCTGGGACCCGCAGATCCTGGTCGGCCAGCGGGTCGAGGTGCGCGGCCGCGAGGGCCTCGTCCCCGGCGTCGCCGGCCGCAAGCCGATCCACCTGCTGGAGATGGACCAGCGCAAAAAAGTCGTCGAACTCAAATCGATGCACATCGACATCGGCGCCGCCGACCGCGAGGAGGCCGAGTCGCTGGTTCGGGTCGGCGACCCGATCGTGATCCGCACCGAGCCGATGCAGGTGCTCGGCTCGCGCCTCGTCTCGAAGTCGATGGACAACCGGCTCGGCGCCTACGTGGCGCTGGAATCGACCCGCCGTTGCGCCGAGGGCAAGGGCCCGGGCGGCTCGATGGCCGGCGTCGCCGCGGTACAGGAGGAGATCGGGCTGTTCGGTGCCCGCACCTCGGCCTTCGAGCTGCGCCCCGACATCGCGGTCGCCGTCGACGTCACCCACGCGACCGACGCGCCGGGGGTCGACGAGAAGGAGGTCGGCGTGCACCCGCTCGGCTCCGGCCCGGTGATCGGCCGCGGCTCGACCCTGTCGCCGAAGGTCTTCGAGCTGCTCGTCGAGACCGCCGAGGCCGAGGGCATCGAGTACTCGATCAGCGCCAGCGGCCGCAACACGGGCACCGACGCCGACGCGCTCCAGATCGCCCGCTCGGGCATCCCCACCGGCCTCGTCTCGATCCCACTGCGCTACATGCACTCCCCCGTGGAGATGGTCGACCTGCAGGACGTCGAGGCGACGATCGAGCTGCTCGCGGCCTTCGGCAGCCGGATCAAGGCCGGCGTCGACCTCTCTCGCTGACCCCGGCGCGGCGACCCCTCGCCCCAGCTGTTCCTTTTGCCGTCTATCCCGGCATAAGGAACAGCTGACGGAGGCGGGTCAGTCGACGTAGGTGAGCTCTTTGGGGAGCGAGGAGAGGTTGCGGAGGCCGTCGTCGGTGACGACGACGAGGTCCTCGATCCGCACGCCGAGCTTCCCGGCCAGGTAGATCCCCGGCTCGACGGTGACGACTTCGTTCACCGCCAGGACATCGTCGGAGCGCGGCGAGAGACGCGGGCCCTCGTGGATGTCGAGGCCGACACCGTGGCCGAGGCCGTGGCCGAAGTGCTCGCCGTGGCCGGCGTCGGCGATCACCTTGCGGGCCGCCCCGTCGACGTCCTCGCCCTTCTCGCCGGGGCGGATCGCCTCCAGTGAGGCCTGCTGCGCCGCGAGCACGGTCTCATAGACCCGCCGCCCTTCCTCGCCGGGATCGCCGGTGGCGTAGGTCCGGGTGCCGTCGGAGCAATAGCCGTCGAGCTTCGCGCCCATGTCGAAGACGATCAGTTCGCCCTCCCCGATCACCTTCGGGCCGGGCTCCGCGTGCGGCTGGGCGCCGTCCGGACCGGCGGCGACGATGGTGTCGAAGGAGAGCGTGCCGCCGCCGGCGCGGACGTGACCCTCGAAGGCTTCGGCGACGGCGCGCTCGGTCTTACCGACAAAGCCTTCCTCGACGGTCGCGGCGAGCGCCGCGTCGGCGAGCTTCGAGGCCGCTGCGATCGCCGCCAGCTCCTCGGCGTCCTTGACCCGCCGCAGCGCCTCGACCGCGCCGCCCGCGGCGACGGCCTCGACCCCCTCGGGCAGTTTCTCCTGCAGTTTGGTCAGCGAGCGGACCGAGACGTGGTCGTCCTCGAAGCCCACCTTCCCGGTGAGGCGCTCGGCGATCCCCGCCAGCCAGTCGCCGGTGACGGTGACCGTCTCCCAGCCGGAGACCTCGGCAGCGGCGCGCTCGGTGTAACGAAAATCCGTGAGGAAGACGCGGAGGCCGGGGCCACACACCGCGGCGCCGTTGGTGCCGGTGAAGCCGGTGAGGTAACGGACGTTGGTGAGATCGGTGACCAGCATGCGGTCGAGCCCGCGCTCGGCCAGCGCCGCCTCGAGCCGATCGCCGCGGCCGCGCATCAGGACGCCACCCCGAGCTCGTGGGCCAGCACGTCGAGTGCCTCGCGGTACCCCTCGGCGCCCTTGCCGGAGATCTTCCGCACCACCAGCCCGTCGAAGACCGAGACCTTGCGCCAGTCCTCCCGCGCCTCGACGTCGGAAAGGTGGACCTCGACCGCGGGCAGCCCGGTGACGTCGAGTGCGTCGGCGATCGCCCGGCTGTAGTGCGTCCAGGCGCCGGCGTTGATCAGCGAGCCGTCGGCGATGTCGGGGAGCCGATGCAGGTACTCCACGAACTCCCCCTCGTGGTTGGTCTGGAAGAAGATCGGTTCCAGCTTCGCCGCCCGCGCCCAGCCCTCGATCTGGTGCTCCAGCTGCGACAGCGAGCGCCCGCCGTACAGCTCCGGGTTGCGCCGCTCGAGGATGTCGAAGTTCACCCCGTGCAGGACGGCGATCCGGTTGCGGGTGGTGGCGGTCAAGCCTGAAGCTCCTTCACGGCGGCCTCGACCTTAGCGGGGTCGACGAGCCGGCCGATGCGGGGCTCGCCCGGCTCGCCCAGGAGGACGAAGCCGACGCCGGCGGCGGTGCGCTTCTTGTCGCGACCGAGCGACTCCATCACCGCGTCCACCTCGACCGGCACCTCCAGGCGCGTCGGCAGGTCCTGCCGGGCGAGAATTGCCTCGACCTCGTCACGGAGCGCAGGCGCCCCGGAGAGCCGGAGCGCCGCCAGCAGGCCCAGGCCGACGGCCTCGCCGTGGCGGTAGGCGGTGTACCCGGTCGCCGACTCGATCGCGTGGCCGACCGTGTGGCCGAGATTGAGGACGTTGCGCAGGCCGGTGTCGAGCTCGTCGGCGGCAACGATCGCGCACTTGTATCGGGCGCAGGAGAAGACGACATCGTCGAGCCCGGCCGGGTCGATCCGCTCGACCGCGCGCACCCGCTCCCACAGCGCGCCGCCCGCCAGGAGTCCGGTCTTCAGCACCTCGACGAAGCCCGCGGCGAGCTCCGCCGCCGACAACGTCGCCAGCACCTCGGTGTCGGCGAGCACCGCGGCGGGCTGCTGGAAGGCGCCCGCATAGTTCTTGCCCTCGGGCAGGTCGACGCCGACCTTGCCGCCGTAGGCCGAGTCGACCTGGGCGACCAGCGTCGTCGGCACCTGCACCACCGGGACGCCGCGCTGGTAGAGGTGGGCGGCGAGACCGCCGAGATCACCGACGACGCCGCCGCCGAGGGCGACGACGTGGTCTTCGCGGGTCGCCCCGGCGCGGGCCATCGCGCGCAGGACATCCTCGGTGCTCGACAAGGTCTTGGCGCTCTCCCCGGCCTCGATCTCGGCGCGCCCGCCGAGCGGCCCGACCCGATCACCGTAGAGCGGGCCGACCGAGCGGTCGGAGATCAGGAAGCGGCGGCTCTCCAGTGGCCACCAGCCACAACCGAGCAGCCCGCGGCCGACCAGGACCGGGTACTCACCCCCCGGCGCGCTCGCCCAGAGGAGCTTCGTGCCGGCGGGCAGCTCGGCGAGCCGGCGCAGCATCGGCAGGGCGCGGCGGACGATCTCACGATCACCCATCGGCACCACCGCGTCGGCGAGCTCTTCGTAGAGCGGCAGGCGGACGTCGAGGAGCCGCTCCACGTCCCCGGCGGAGCTGGCCAGCGGGCGGTCGGAGCGGGCGATCCGCCGCCAGGCCTCGGCCGCGTCGACCTGCAGCCAGACCACGGTATGGCGGCCGAGCGCCGCGCGGATCCGGGGCGAGAGCACGCTGCCGCCCCCGAGCGCGATCGCGCCGCCGTCGTCGGCCTCCTCCAGCAGCGAGCCGACGACCTCGGCCTCGCGCGCGCGGAAGCCCTCCTCGCCGTGCCGCTCGAACGCCTGCGGGATGGTCGAGCCGAAGCTCGCTTCCATCAGCTGGTCGATCTCCACCGTCGGCATCCCGGCGGCGCGCGCCGCCGCCAGCGCGGTCGACTTGCCCGCGCCCATGAAACCGACGAAGACGATCGAGGGCTGCAGGCCGCCCGCCGCGCTCACCGCGCCGCCCTCGCCCTCACCGGGCGTCGATGCGCGCCTTGTAGGCGTCGATCGCGGCGCGCACGTCGTCGATGTGGTCGCCGCCGAACTTCTCCCGGTAGGCGCGCGCCAAGGTCAGGCAGACCATCGCCTCGGCGACCACGGCGGCAGCCGGGACGACGGTCGAGTCGGTCCGCTCGCGCAGCGCCTGGGCGGGCTGGTGGGTGACGGTGTCGACCGAGCGCAGCGGTTTCGTCAGCGTCGAGATCGGCTTGATCGCGGCGCGCACCGACAGCGGCCGCCCGTTCGTCATCCCGCCCTCGAGGCCCCCGGCGCGGTTCGTTTCGCGGAAGTAGCCTTGCGCCTCCGACCAGAAGATCTCGTCGTGGGCCTCCGAACCCGGGCGCGTCGCCACGTCCCACGCTTCGCCGATCGAGACGCCCTTGACGGACTGGATCGAGGCGACTGCCTGGGCGAGCCGCCCGTCGAGGCGATCTTCCCAGGAGACGTGCGAGCCGAGCCCGGGGACGAGCCCGAAGACGATCACCTCGAAGGTGCCGCCGAGGCTCTCGTTGGCCTTGCGGAGGCGGTTGATCTCGGCGACCATCGCCTTCGAGGCCGCCGGGTCGAGGGTGCGGACCGGGTCGTCGTCGACGCCCTTGAAGTCGGCCGGGGCCAGCTCCCCGCGCTCCTCGGCGACGACCGAGGCGATCCGCGTCACGTGGCTGTGGACCTCGACGCCGAGCGCGGTGAGGAAGCCGCGGGCAACGGCACCGGCGGCGACGCGGGCGGCGGTCTCGCGCGCGCTGGCGCGCTCGAGCACGTTGCGGATGTCGTTGTGGCCGTATTTCTGCGCGCCGACGAGGTCGGCGTGACCGGGCCGCGGCAGGTGGACCTCTTCGGGCTCGAAGCCCTCCACCGGCCACGGGTTCATCCGGTCTTCCCAGTTGGCGTAGTCACGGTTGGCGACGAGCAGCGCGATCGGGCTCCCCAGCGTGCGACCGTGACGGACGCCGGAGCGCACCTCGACCGTGTCGGTCTCGATCCGCATCCGCCCGCCCCGCCCGTGGCCGAGCTGGCGGCGCGCCATATCGCGGTCGAGTGCCTCGCGGTCGAGCTCCAGCCCGGCGGGCATGCCCTCGACGATCGCGGTCAGCCCGGGGCCGTGGGACTCGCCGGCGGTGGTGAAGCGGAATGCGGTCATGAACGGCGCTTAGGCTATCGGCGCGCGGTGGGGCATCGGCGCGCGGTGGGGCGACGAATGCTCAAGAGCGACGCGCGCCGGTGCGCATCGCCTCGATCGAGGGCTCCGCGCCGGTCCAGATCCGCAGCGAGAGGGCGCCCTGCTGAACCAGCATCTCGAGGCCCTCGATCGTGGTCGCGCCGCGGTCCTCGGCGGCGGCCAGCAGCGCGCTAGGCTCGGGGCCGTAGACGATGTCGAAGACGACCTGGCCGGGATGGAAATCGGTGGCGGCAAGGGGCAGGGACGCGAACGGGTCTTCACCGTGCAGGCCGACCGAGGTCGTGTTGACGATCAAGGCGTAGTCGGCGGCGGGCGGGTCGCTGACGGCACGCCCTCCGAGTTCGGCGGCGACGGTGACGGCGCGCTCCGGGGTTCGGTTCCAGACGTCGACCTCGAAGGACGGGACGAGCGTCGGGTTGCCCTCCGCGTCCGGCGCGCCCTCGCCGCCCTGCGCGAGCGCCCAGATTGCCGCCCGCGCCGCGCCCCCCGCGCCGAGCACCAGCGCGCGCCGCGCCGACGCGCCGGCGGCGCCGGCTGCGTCGGCGCCGCCGCCGATCCCCGCCGGCAGGGATCGCAGCACCCCGCCCGCGTCGGTGTTGTCGGCGAGGATCCGTCCGTCCCGGAAGGTCAGCGTGTTCGCCGCGCCGATCGCGCGAGCGCCCTCGCTCGCCTCGTCGGCAAGCGCCAGCGCCGCCTCCTTGTGCGGCAGGGTCACGTTGACCCCGGCATAGTCACCGGCGGCGGCGAGCTCGGCCACCTCGGCCTCGAAGCTCCCCGGCTCGATGTCGATCGCGCCGTAGGTCCACTCCCCCGCCAGCTTCAGCTCCGCGAGGGCCGCCGTCTGCATCGCCGGCGAGCGCGTGTGCGCCACCGGGTGGCCGATCACCGCCAGGCTCGGCACCGCGTCCCCGGGCTCACTTGCAGGTGCTCGGCTCGTTGCCGCCGTTCTTTTCGCGTGCCTGTTCGTACTTGGCCGCGTCGGCGAGGAATTCTTCTTCGGTCTTCGCGAAGGTGAGTTCGTTGCACGAGTTCGGGTTGTTGACGTAGAAGAGGTACTGGGTGTTCGCCGGATGCGCGGCGGCGTTCAGCGCCGCGAGGCCAGGGCTGTTGATCGGGCCCGGCGGCAGCCCCTGGTGCGTGCGCGTGTTGTACGGCGAGTTGCTTTCCAGCTGCGACTGGGTCAGCGGCCGTTCGTAGTTGCCGGTGGCGAAGCGGATCGTCGAGTCGATCCCCAGCGTCATCCCTTCGTGCAGGCGGTTGTAGATCACCGAGGAGACCAGCTTGCGCTGCTTTGGCACGCCGGCCTCCCGTTCGATCATCGAGGCGATCGTCACCACGTCGAAGACGGTCAGGTTTTTCGACTTCGCGTACTTCATGTTGACCTTCTTGATCTTTTTCTTGAAATCTTCGAGCTGCAGGGTGACCAGGTCCTTGACCGGCCGGCTCGTCCTGAATTCCCAGGTGTCGGGATAAAGGAAGCCCTCCAGCGACTTGACGTTCTTGCCGCCGTACTGCTCGGGGTTGAGCACCTGCGAGTGCTTGCTCGCCTTCATGTAGCTCCCCTTGATCCCGTCTTCCTTCACCAGTGCGGCGGTGATCGGACGGCTCTGACCCTCGGGGATGGTGACGGTGATGACGCCCGGAGTCGACGCTTCGACCGGTTTGGATTCGGTGGTGAGCGCTTCGATCGCGTCGCCGTAGCTCATGTCGTGGGCCATCACGTGGCGCCCCGCGATGAGGTTGGAGCGATCACCCGCGAGGGTCACGCGGGCCTGGAAGAGGGTCGAGCCGGAGATGATGAACCCGCCCGAGATGACGCCCTTGCGTTCCAGGATTTCGCCGACTTCGCCGACGCTCGACCCCTTCGGGATCACCACCGCCACGCGGCCGCTGCCTTCGCCGTGGAACGGCTGGAAGAGGGCGTTCAGGAAGAGCAGGACGAGGATCGCGACGACGACGCCCAACACCCGGAACGGGTGGCGCAGGAACGTGCCGAAGGGGCCGCCGAACCGCTTGCCACCGTCGTCGCCGTGGCGGCGCCCGGTGCGCGCCGCTCCCGCCATCCGCGGGTCGCCCTCGTCGTCGAACGGCTCGTCGTCGTCGAACCAGTCGTCGCGCGGCGGCGGCGGCTCCCAGTCCCCGGCACCGGTTTCCTCGAGCGGCCGCGGCGGCAGGGCCAGGTGCTCGCGGGTCGCCGGCCCGGCGCCCGGCACCGCCTGCGCCGCGGTCCCCGGGAAGGCGTCCTCACCGATCGGCCGGCCGGGATCGGGCCGCGGCACCTCCGCCGTAGGCGGTCCTGGATCGACCTGCGGCGCGTCGGCCGTCGGCTGGTGCGGCGCTTCGGGCCGGGCCGGGATCGGCGCCTCGCCGGTGCGCGGCTCGGCGGCGGGTCGGGGAGTCTCCCCGGTCGGCTGCGGTGAGGCCGCGGCCTGCGGGGGCACCGCGCTCGCGCCGGTCGGCGGTTGGGCAGGTCGTGGCGATTCTCCGGTCGGCGGTTGGACTGATCCTGGCGATTCTCCGGTCGGCGGTTGGCCAGGCCGCGGCGATTCTCCCGTCGGCGGGGCGGGCTCGGCGGACGGGGGCGTGGCGCCGGGCGGCGGCGGGGGCGTCGCGCCCTCCGCGGCCGCTGCTCCGGCGGCAGCCCCGGCCACGCCCGCAGCCGCGGCTTTGCCCTTCCGCCGTCCCAGCAGTCGCCGCCTGCCTCGATCGGCTTTCTCGGCCCGCTCGTCGTCGGCAGGTGACTTCCCGCCCGGCGCCTGACCCGGGGCCGGCGGCGCCGGCTCGGCGGGCTCGTCCCAGAACTCCTGCTCGGGCGTGCGCGGTGCGGCCGGCGGCGCCGGTTTCGGCGGCGGCGCGGGCGCGGGCGCCTTTCCTTTTTTCTTCGACTTCTTCGCGCGCTTGGCTTCGCGTTCGCGCCGGCGTTCCTCGCGTTCGACCGCGGCCGGGTCGTTGGCGTCGAACAGCGGGTCGCCACCCGGCGGCATGCCCTTGCCGAAGTCGTCGCTCACGACTCGCCTCCCTTGCGCGTCAGGCTGGTCAGGTAGGCTTCGAGCAGGTGTGCCGCCGCCAGCGAATCCCGCGCCGCCGTCGAGCCGGCGCGCCGGCTGGCGTCGGCCATGCGGCTGGTGAGTCGCTCGTCGTAGGTATCGACCTGGATGTCGAGGAGCGCGTCGAGTTCCGCGGCGAAGGTCCGTGCCAGCGCCGCCTGGCTGCCCTCCTCGCCGCTCAGGTGGACCGGTAGGCCGACGACGACCCGCTCCACCTCACGCTCGCGCACCAGCTCCACCACCGCTGCGGGAGCCGGGGGTTCGATCACCGGCAGTGGCGTGCACAGGGTGCCGGTCGGATCGCAGATCGCGGCGCCGATGCGCACCGTGCCGTGGTCGAGAGCGAGCACTCGCAAGTGCTACCCCAGCTTCCCCTCGACGATCGCGCGGGCTGCCGCCAAGGCGTCGTCGAGCTTCGCCGGGTCCCGCCCACCCGCCTGCGCCATGTCGTCGCGGCCGCCCCCGCCGCCGCCCACCACGCCGGCCGCCGCGCGCACCAGCTCGGCCGCCGAGAGGCCCTTCTCGACCGCCCCCGGGCTCGCCAGCGCCACCAGCGCCACCTTCTCCTTGTCGCCGCCGCCCAGCAGCTGCACGACCGGGTCGCCGAGCGAGGACTGGATCCGGTTGGCGACGTCGAGCAGCGCCTTCTGGTCGGCCAGCTCGGTCGCCGCGACCAGGACCGTCACGCCACCCGCCTCGTAGGCCTCGCCCGCCAGCCGCTTCGCTTCCTCGCCGAGCGCCTGGCGCTGCGCCTGCTCGGCGCCCGCGCCCGCCTCCTTGATCCGCTCCGCCGCCCGGCGCGCGCCCGCGAGCGGGTCCTGCGGGTTCCCCAGCAGCTCCCCGACCTCGCGGAGCGCGGCGTCGCGCGCGCGGAAGAAGTCGCTCGCGGCGGGGCCGGTGATCGCCTCGATGCGGCGCACGTTGGCGGCACTGGATCCCTCGGCGGTGACCTTGAAGATGCCGATCTCGGCGGTATTGGCGACGTGCGTGCCACCACAGAGCTCGCGCGAGACACCATCGATCTCCACCACCCGCACCCACTCGCCGTATTTCTCGCCGAACAGGGCCATCGCGCCCAGTGCTTCGGCCTCGGCCCGCTCCATCTCCAGCCAGCGGACCGGAGCACTGGCGCTGATCCACTCGTTGACGCGGTCCTCGACGTCACGCAGCTCCGCCGGGCTGAGCGATTGGCCGTGGGTGAAGTCGAAGCGCAGTTTGTCGGGGCGCACCGCCGAGCCCGCCTGGCGCACGTGGGTCCCGAGGCGCTCGCGCAGCGCCGCGTGCAGGAGGTGCGTCGCGGTGTGGTTGCGCATCGTGGCGTGGCGCGTTTCGCGGTGGACGATCGCCTCCACTTCGGCCCCCGCCGGGATCGCCTTCGCCTCGATCGCGACCACCTGGTCGCCTCCCACCCGGTAGACGTCGACGACCTCGGCCTCGTCGCCGTCCCAACGCAGGAGGCCGGAGTCGGCGACCTGGCCGCCGCCCTCGGCATAAAAGGGGCTGGTCTCGAGCTTCAGCAGCGCGCGCTTCCCCTGCGCCTCGAACGCCGCCACGCCGGTCGTCGCCTCCAGCGTTTCGTAGCCGACGAAGTTGCTCGGCGAGGTCGCCGCGGCGAATTCCTGGACCCGCTCGTGCGTGTCCTCGGAGCCGTGCGCGGTCGCCGCGCCGCTGCGGGCGCGCGTCCGCTGCTCCTCCATCAGCTCGGCGAAGCCGGCGTCGTCCACCGCCAGGCCCTGCTCTCCCAGCAGCTCCTTGGTCAGGTCATAGGGGAAGCCGTAGGTGTCGTGCAGCTTGAAGGCGTCGGCCGAGTCGATCCACGAGGTGTTCGACTCGCGCGCCTCGGCGACCAGGCGCTCGAGCAGCTCGCTCCCCCGCTCCAGGGTGCGCCCGAAGCTCTCCTCCTCGTCGCCGACCCAGCGGGCGATGTTCTCGCGTTCCGCGACCAGCTCCGGGTAGACCTCGCCCATCAGCTCGATCACCCGTTCGGCGAAGCGGCCGAGCCAGGGCGCCTCGAGGCCGAGCGTCCGCCCCTGCTGGATCGCCCGCCGCATGATCCGGCGCAGGATGTAGCCGCGGTCCTCGTTGGAGGGGACCACCCCGTCCGCGATCAGGAAGGCGGCACCGCGCGAGTGGTCGGCGACGATCCGCATCGCCCGCGTGATCGCCTCGCTCTCGCCGTACCGGTGCCCGGAGAGCTCCTCGGCGAGGTCGATGAGCGGCCGCACGTGGTCGGTCTCGTACACCGAGGGGACGTCCTGGAGGATCGCCGCCATCCGGTCGAGGCCCATCCCGGTGTCGATGTTCTTCGTCGGCAGCTCGGTGAGCGTCCCGTCCTCGTGCAGGTCGTAGGACATGAAGACGTGGTTCCAGAACTCGAGGAAGCGCTCGCCCTCGTCGCCGGGGCGTTCGTCGGCGGCGCCGAAGTCGAGGCCCCGGTCGAGATAGAGCTCCGAGCATGGCCCGCAGGGCCCGGTCGGCCCGCCCTGCCAGAAGTTGTCGCCGCGACCGAGCTGGACGATCCGCTCGGCCGGCACGCCGGTCTCTTCCCAGATCGCGATCGCCTCGGTGTCGGGACCGAGGCCGAGCTCCTCGTCGCCGCCGAAGACCGTCACCCAGATCCGCTCCGGGTCCATGCCGAAGCCCTCGGTGGCGAGCTGCCAGCCCCAGGGGATCGACTCGGCCTTGAAGTAGTCACCGAAGCTCCAGTTGCCGAGCATCTCGAAGAAGGTCAGGTGGCGGGCGGTGTTGCCGACCTCCTCGATATCGGTGGTGCGGAAGCATTTCTGCACGTCGGTGAGGCGCGGCGCGGGGGGCGTCTCGCGGCCGAGGAAGTAGGGCTTGAAGGGCTGCATGCCGGCGGTCGTGAGCAGCACCGTCGGGTCGTGCACCGAGGGCACGAGCGAGGCCGAGGGGACGATCTTGTGTCCCCGCTCCGCGAAGAACGAGAGGTAGGTATCGCGGATTTGTTGAGCCTTCATGAGGGAGAGCCTACGGTTTGCTGACAGTTCGTGTGTCGTATGTGACGGGTGGCGCTAGGCCGAGGCGGCAATGGTGCCGTGGCCGACGATCGTCTCGCCGTCCATCAGCACCGCCGTCTGGCCCGGGGAGGCGGCGGTGAAGGGCCGGCCCAGCTCGAGCTCCAGGGCGTCATGGCGGCCCGGAGCGGCAGCGCCGACGGTGGCGGGCAGGGTGGCCGAGTGATAGCGGAGGCGGACGTTGTCGACGCGGGCGCCGTCACGGTGCAGGACCGCATCGCGGACCCGGATGCGGCGCGTCTCGAGGTCCTCGCGGGTGCCGACCGTCACGGTGTTCGCGGCGGCGTCGGTGGCGACGACGTAACCGGGCTCGTTCAACGAGACGCCGATGCCCCGCCGCTGGCCGACGGTGAAGTTGTGGTGGCCGCGATGGCGGCCGAGCGTGCGGCCGGCCCGGTCGAGGACCGCCCCCTCGCGGTCCACGAGGTTGCCGTGACGGCGCAGGAAGCCGCGCTTCCCCTGGCCCGCGAGGAAGCAGAGGTCCTGGGACTCGGGCTTCTTGGCGACGGCGAGGCCGTGGCGGGCGGCGACGGCGCGGACCTCGTCCTTGGTCATGTCGGTGAGCGGGAAGCCGAGCCGCCCGAGGAGGTCCGGCGACAGCGCCGCGAGCATGTAACTCTGGTCCTTGGCCGCGTCGGCGCCGGTCGCGAGCAGCGGCCCCTCGGCGTCCTCGACGATCCGCGCGTAATGGCCGGTGAGGAGTCGCGTCGCCCCGAGTCGCCGCGCCAGGTCGAGCATCGCCGCCAGTCGCACCTCGCCGTTGCAGAGAATGCACGGATTCGGCGTCTGGCCTTCGGCATAGCCGCTGACGAACCGGTCGACCACGCGGCGGCGGAAGTCGGCCTCGAGGTCCAGGGTGAAGTGAGGGAGGTCGAGCGAGTGGGCGACGGCGCGCGCGCCGAGCACGGCCTCGGGCGAGCAGCACGCCTTGGTCCCGTCGGTCTCCGGGTCGGCCCAGAGCTTCACGGTGATGGCGACGACCTCGGCGCCGCGCTCCCGTTCGAGGAGAGCGGCGACCGCCGAGTCGACGCCACCGCTGACTGCCACGGCGACGCGCTCGGGGGACCGGACTCGCCCACCTCCACCGGCGGTCGAGGCGTCGGCGTCCGGGCTCTCGCGGAGGGCCGTCGACGGGTCCAGGGGGAGGCTCGACGCCGCCGCGGCGCTCAGGGCGCGGTGGAGCGCATCGGTCGCCAGTTGGGCCGCGTGGCGCTTGGCGGGCGCGAGGCCACCCAGGAGGTCTTCGGCGTCGTCGATCGAGAGCTTCGCCGCCTCGAGGACGGTCGCGCCCTCGATCGTTTCGGCGACGGCGGCGGTCGCCGCGCGCGTTGCCCCACAGCCCTCGGTGTCGAAGGTGACCGCCGAGATCCGACCCCCCTCGACTGCCAGCGACAGCCGCGAGAGATCGCCGCAGGCGGCGCCACCGGCAGCGCCGGTGAAGGCGTCGGCGGTGGCGGGGCCGCGGCGGGCCTCATCGCGGAGGAAGTGGTCGAAGAGCTCCCGATCCATTCGACAAAGGGTACGGAGTGAGGATGAGCCGGAGATCGGCCGCGACCTCCGACGGGGTCTCGGTGATCTGGCGCCAGGTGAGGCGCGCGGTCGTGTAACCCTCGGCGGTAAGAATCCGGTCGCGTTCCCGATCCTTGTGGAAGGCCAGATTGGTGCCGTGCGCCCCTCCCCCGTCGAGCTCGATCGCGACCTCGCGGTCCTCCCAGAGGCAGTCGATCTCGTAGAAACGACCGCGGATGGCGAGGTGGACGTTCAGGCGCGGCCGCGGCAGGTCGAAGCGGTCGATCAGCGCCAGGAACGCCTCCTCCAGCTCGTTGCGGGTGATCCCCACAAGCGTCTTGCGCTCCGCCACCCGGGCGAGCGTCACGGTGCCCCTGCGCCCCGGATAGCGCTCGATCAGGTCCGGGACCGACAGCCGCATCCTGTATTCGCGGACTTCCATCTCGTTCCAGGCCCGCTCCACCTCCCGCTCCTTGAGCATCCCCGCGAGGTCGAGCATCGTCCGCGTCACCGACGTCACCGGCATCCCCCACATCCGCCCCACCTCGTCGAGGGGAAGCGAGCCCCGGTGGGCGACGATCCCAGGCCTCCTCTTCCTCGCTCCCGGGACCGTCACTTCCGGCGCGATTTCGCTCCGGGGATAGAGCCCCCATAGCTGCCCGGCCGACCGATGGCTGAGCACCGCATCCGGCCCGCAGGCCAACGCGGCTGCCATCCACCACGATTCGACAGTGAGCGCCCGGTGTCCCACGGCGTAGACACCCCGATGAAGGCGATTGAGCCCCCCGTGCGCGACACGCGTCTTGATCATCTGGTCAGTGAGTCCCAACCCATGGAGCTGCCACCGCCCGACCACCCCGTGTTGACGCCCCGCCAGCCCCGCGACTCTCCGATCAAGAATCTCCGTGTGAAGTTTTGGGTGCTCAGCACCCAAAAGTCGTCGCGCGTCTTCCATGACGCCGATGCTGCTGAGGAAATGCGCACACATGGCGCGCACTTTGTGCCGAATCAGTGGAAAGTCAGCTCCAGCCCGCCGGTACCGCCTCTAGCTTTGATCCCTTCATAAGAAGGTGGGCGCCCTGCTCGCGATCCCAAAGGACCGAAAGACAAAAGCTCCCGAGCCGTTTGTGTTGGGTCAAACGGTGAGACGGCTCTCGCACGGGCTCGAGCTTGCGGGAACCGTAGCACCGGAGCACCGGTGCAAAGCAGCTCAGTAATCGGGGACGTCGAGGTTCGAGAGGTGCATCTCGGCCTCGCTCCAGCGGTCGCCGGGGACGCGGAGGGCGATGTCCCCGTGGCCGAAGCGGTCGAGGGGCCAGTCGGAGGTGAGGACGGCCTCGATGCCCGCCTCGATCAAGGCCTGGTGCCAGGCGCGAGCGGTACGCACGTCACCGAAGTCGCGCACGACCTCCCAGCGGTCGAAGGTGGAGTCGTCGACGTAGACCGGCGTCTGTCCGGGCCCGGGCTGCGGGCGCCACCTGCGGGGAATCCAGTCCCGCAGCGCCATCAGTGCCTGTCCGGGAGGCCGGGCGTGCGGCCGGCGAGCGCCGCACCAAGCGGGGGTAGGACGCAGGGAGGGCTGATGGCAGCGCCGTTTGGCCGACCGAGGACGCCGCCCCGCGAAGGGTGTGCGGCGCCGCCAGGCGTGCGTGGGGCCCCTCGGACAGGCACTTAATGGCCGGCTTTACCGCTCTTGTGGATGGCGACGCCGACCTCGCGCAGCTGCGCCGCGTCGACCGGGGCCGGCGCCCCGGTGAGGAGGTCGAAGCCGGAGGCGGTCTTCGGGAAGGCGATCACGTCGCGGATGGTCTCGACACCGGCGAGGCGCTGGACGAGTCGATCGATCCCGTAGGCGATGCCGCCGTGCGGCGGCGCGCCATAGCGGAGCGCCTCGAGCAGGAAGCCGAAGCGCGCCTCGGCGGTCTCGGCGTCGATCCCGAGGGCGGCAAAGACCCGCTGCTGGACCTCGGCGCTGTGGATACGGATCGATCCGCCGCCGATCTCCTGCCCGTTCCAGACCACGTCGTAGGCCTGGGACAGGGCGGCGCCGGGGTCGTTCGGGTCGAGCTCCCCCGCCGGCGCCGTGAACGGGTGGTGCATCGCGTCGAAGCGCTTCTCCACCTCGTCGTAGAGGAAGAGCGGGAAGTCGACGATCCAGACGAGCCGGTTCTCGGCCTCGTCGATCAGCCCGAAGCGCTCGCCGAGGTCAAGTCGCATCTGGCCCAGGACCGCATCCACCACGGGACGCTTGTCGGCGACCAGCAGGAGCAGGTCCCCCTCCTCGGCACCGAGCAGGCGATTGAGCTCTGCCAGCTCCGCCTCGCTGAGGAACTTGGCGGTCGGCGAGCGCCAGCCGTCGCCCTCGCGGAACGCCCAGACGAGGCCTTTCGCCCCCAGCTCCTGGGCGCGGGAGATGAAGCCGTCGAGGTCTTTGCGCGGCACCTCGCGCCGACCCGCGTTGATGCCGCGGATCGAGCCACCCGACTCGAGCACCGAGCGGAACACCTTGAACTCGGTCCCGGCCAACGCCGCGCCGAGGTCGACGAGCTCGAGGCCGAAGCGCAGGTCCGGCCGATCGGTGCCGAAGCGGTCCAGTGCCTCCGCGTAGGGCATCCGCTGCATCGGGATCTCGACCTCCGGCCCGCCCACCGCCCGGAACACGTGAGACAGCATCCGTTCGTTCACCGCGATCACGTCGTCGGCACAGACGAAGGACATCTCGACGTCGAGCTGGGTGAACTCGGCCTGGCGGTCGGCCCGCGTCGCCTCGTCCCGGAAGCAGCGGGCGATCTGGAAATAGCGCTCGAACCCGCTCACCATCAGCATCTGCTTGAAGAGCTGCGGCGACTGCGGCAGGGCGTAGAAGGAGCCCTGCTGCTGGCGGCTGGGGACGAGGAAGTCGCGGGCGCCCTCCGGGGTCGATCGCGTCAAGACCGGCGTTTCGATGTCGACGAAGCCTTCGGCACCGAGGAACTCGCGCATCGCCGCGGTCAGTCGGTGGCGGAGCAGGAGCGCCTCGCGCATCGGCGCCCGCCGCAGGTCCAGGTAGCGGTAACGCAGGCGGGTGTCCTCGCCGACGTCGTCGGCGTAGCCCTCGATCTGGAAGGGCGGCGTCTCGGAGTCGGCGAGCAGCTCGGCGCCCGCCACGGCGACCTCGACCTCGCCGGTCGGCAGCGCCGGGTTGATCGTCTCCTCGTCGCGCCGCACGACCTTGCCGCGCGCGCTCAGCACGTCCTCGGCGCGCAGCCTGTGGGCAAGCTCGAACGCCTCCCCGGAGGTGTCGGGATGGAAGACGAGCTGGACGATCCCGGTGCGATCGCGCAGGTCGATGAAGATCAGCCCGCCGTGATCGCGGCGGCGGTTGACCCAGCCCGCGACGCGGACCTCGTCGTCCACCCGATCGGCCAACACCCGCCCGCACCAGGCGTCGCGATATCCGTTTGCCGCGGGGTCGGGAAGGGAACCGGCGCTCGCCGCGGCACCGCCGGCCGTGTCGTCCGCCACCCGGGCGCCCGCGTCGCTCATGCTTCGCCCCCCGTCATCTCACCCAGAAGATTGCCGGTGTCGGCGGCGCGCTGCTCGCCGCTCGCCATGTCGCGCAGTTGCGCGGTACCGCCAGCCTCCAGGATCAGCACCCGCGCGGCGCCGATCCGGTCCGCGTGCTTCAGCTGTCCCTTCAGGCCGCGCCCCGCCAGATCCATCTCGGCCGAGAACCCGGCGTTGCGAAGTTCGGTCACCAGCGCCATCGCCCGGCCGCGCTGCTCGGGATCGGCGATCGCGACGAAGGCGTCACGCCCCCGCCCCGGCTCCTCCTCGTCGAGCGCCAACAGGATCCGCTCGATCCCCGCGGCCCAACCGACCGCGGGCGTCGCCGGCCCGCCGAGCTGCTCGATCAGCCCGTCGTAACGCCCACCGCCGCCGATCTCCGACTGCGCCCCGAGGGACTCGGCGACGAAGGAGAAGATCGTCCTCGTGTAGTAGTCGATGCCGCGCACCAGGGTGCCGTCGAGCTCATAGTCGATCCCGGCGGCATCGAGCAGCGAGCGCACCTCGTCGAAGTGCTCCTGATCCTCCGCCGAGAGGGCGTCGAGGATCGTCGGAGCGCTCGCCATCACGCCCCGGACCCCCTCGTCGTCGGAGTCGAAGGCGCGCAACGGGTTGATGTCGATGCGCTCGCGCACGTCGGCGGTCAGGTCGCCCTCGTGGCGGTGCAGGTGCGCCTTCAGCTCGTCCAGGTAGGCGGCGCGCGCCTCGAGCGAGCCGAGGCTCCCCAGTCGCAGCACCACCCCCGGCACGCCGAGCTCCCCGAGCAGGTCCGACAGCAGCATGATCACCTCGGCGTCGGCCAGCGGCGACTCCGTCCCGATCGCCTCGATCCCGAGCTGGTGGAACTGGCGATAGCGCCCCGCCTGCGGCCGCTCGTGGCGGAAGAACGGCCCGACGTAGGAGAGCTTCACCGGCTGCGCCTGTTTGTGCATGCCGTGCTCGAGGTAGGCGCGGCAGATCGGCGCCGTTCCCTCCGGCCGCAGGGTGAGGCTGCGCTCCCCCTTGTCCTCGAAGGTGAACATCTCCTTGCGGACGATGTCGGTCGATTTGCCGACGCCACGTTCGAAGAGGTCGGTGTCCTCGAAGATCGGCGTCTGGATCATCTCGTAGCCGGCCCGCTCGAAGATGCCGCCGGCCACCGCCTGCAGCCGCGCTCGCGCGCGGCCCGCGGCCGGGAGCACGTCGAACGTCCCACGGGGTGCCTGGAACTTGCTTGCCATCGTCGGCGACCTTACTCGGAGCGCGCGGCCGCGCGGCCAGTGCCGGACACGGCACTCAGTGGGCCGTGGCCTGGAGGAAGGGATTGGTCGCCCGCTCGGCACCGAGGGTCGTCAACCCCATGTGGCCGGGATGGACGACGGTCTCGTCGGGGTGCGAGTCGAGCAGCCGCGCGATCGAGTTCGCCAGGGTCGGCCAGTCGCCGCCGGGCAGGTCGACGCGGCCGACCGAGCCCTGGAAGAGCACGTCGCCGGAGAAGATCGCGTCCTCACCGCGCACCGAGTAGGTGACGTGACCAGGGCTGTGGCCGGGAGTGGAGATGACGTCGATCTCCAGCCCGGCAAGGCTCAGCACCTCACCGCCGGACACGGTCTCGTCAGCGTCGTAGGACTCGTACGGCCCGAAGCCCTCCCACGGCACGTAGGCCATGATGTCGGCAAGCACCGGCTTCTCGATCTCGGGGACGTAGACCGGCGCCCCGGTGGCCTTGGCGACCGGCGCCACCGCACCGATGTGGTCGAAGTGCGTGTGGGTGAGGAGGATCGCCTCGACCTCGGCCCCGGTCTCCGCGACCGCCGCGAGGATCCGCTCCGGCTCCTCTCCGGGGTCGACGACCAGAAGCTTCCCGCCCCCCTCGGGGCGGAACAGGTAGCAGTTCTCGCCGATCTGGCCGACGGTGAGCATCGTGACGTCAAGCGCCACTACGCGTTCCCTTCGCGATCGCGGATCCGCTGGCGCTCGCGCCTGCGCCACATCGTCAGGTCGATGTAATAACCGGTCGGGATGTAGAAGACCAGCATGAAGAGGCCGAAGATCAGCGAGACGCCGGCCGGCCGTTTGAAGAGGACCAGCAGGATCAGGACGAAGATCACCGCGGCGCCGGCGCCGCGGATCGCGGCGCCTTTCCAGGTCGGCGGCAGGTCGCGTTTTTTCGCCGACGAGCGGCCGCTCCCGCCGGAGCGGGCGCGGGCGCGGGCTTCCTCGCGCGAGCGGGGGCGCGAGCGGCGGGCGCTGGTGTCGATGCTGCCGCCCTGGGTCCCGCGGCGCTTGCGGCGTCTTCTGTTCTTCGATTGGGCCATCGCTCCAAGAATTTAGTCGCTGGACGCCGCGAGGCGCCGCTCGATCACGTGGCGCGCCGGATCGAAGCCGCGGAGTGGCACGTCAGCCGGGTAGTCGACGAGTGCGCCGGCCGGGATCAGGCCGACCAGCTCCGCCTCGACCGGCCGCGCGCCGAGCGGCGCCGCCAGCCGCCGCACCTCCGCCACCACGGCGGCGAGCGGCGTCCTCAGCGGGTCGTGGACGTTGGTCGAGACCTGCGCCCGCCCACTGGACAACAGCACGCCGATCGCCCGCACGCCGGGCATCCCTCCCCCGTCCTCGCGCAGCGCGGCGGCAACCGCCCGCGCCGCGCTGAGGTCGGCTCCTTCCAGCTCCACGTTGAACGCCGCCAGCGGCGGGCGCGCGGTGACCAGGGTGGCCCCACCGCGCGGGTGCGGCAGCTGCGGGCCGAGGTCGGGGCGCAGCTCGCCCCGCTCCATCCGCAACCAGAGTTCGGCAAGTCCGCTGGCCCGGAAATAGGCGCGCTCGGCGCGGGCAGGCGCGCGGGCCAGCTCGCCATAGAGGAAGACCGGCACCCCGATGCCGGCAATCTGCCCGGCGACCGCGAGCGCCTCGGTGCGGGCGGCCTCCCGGTCCTCCTCGCGCAGCCAGACGATCGGGCAGACGTCGAGCGCGCCGACCGCCGGGTGGGCGCCGGAGTAGGAGGACATGTCGATCGCCTCCAACGCCTCCTCGGCGCCCGCCAGGAGCGACTCGGCAAGCGCGCCGGGCTCGCCCGCGATGGTGAAGACGCTGCGCCCGTGGTCGGCGTCGGTGTGGACGTCGAGGACCGTGACCGAGCGCCCGAACGCCTCGTGGAACCGGCGCAGCACCGCCGCGCCCGCCACCGAGACGTTGGGGACGGCGAGCAGGGTCGGCATGGTCAGCGGGTCAGATCAGCAGCTCGCCGCCGCCGAGGATCGCCTCGCCGTCGATCTCGACCACCGGTTCCTTGACCACGACGTCGAGGTGGACGGGGACCTGCACGGTGCCACCGATCCCGGCCGACGCGCCGAAGGCGACGTGGGCGGTGCCGAAGATCTTCTCGTCCTCGAGGATGTTGCCGGTGAGGATCGCCTCCTCGTTGGTGCCGATCCCGAGCTCGGCGACGTTCGTGCCGTCGGGTCCGTGCGGGGTCAGCAGTTCCATCAGCCGGGCGCCCTCGTCGCCGGTCGCACCGACCAGGTGGCCGCCCTTGACGGTCAGCCGGACCGGCGAGCCGACCAGGCCGATCGCGGCGATCGAGCCGTCGACCACAAGCGTGCCCTCGGCGGTCCCTTCGACCGGGGCGATGAACCCCTCGCCGCAGGGCAGGTTCCCGAATGCGCCCTTGCCCGAGAGTTCGCCCGCGTCGACGATCCCCTCACGCCCCTCGATCGAGAACCGCAGGTCACTGCCGTTCTCGTCGGTGATCCGCACCTGTGATCCCCGGTTCATCAGGTTGACGATCGCCCAGCCGCGCCGCCGCATCTCGTCGAGATCGCCGTTCATCAGCCGCGCCAGCATCTCTTCGGTCACCCCGGGCAGCGTCGCGATCCGCACGCCCGCTTCGCTCGCTGCCTTCCGCGCCGCGGTGTGCGACAACGACTGGATCGTCGGCGCCAGCACCACGTCCGCCGCGGCCATCGCGGCGGCGACCGGCCGCGGCGGCTCGGCCGCGTGCGTCTCGCGCTCGGAGATCACCGCCAGCGTCGCGTCGGCGCCGTCGCCCTGCGCCTCGATCCGCATCAGCGCCCCGATCTCTTCGGTCACCGGATTGCAGATGACCAGCACCTCCTCGCCCGCACTCACGCCCATGCACTGCCGGATCACCGTCCGCACCGCGCTGTCGAGGTCTGCTCCGGCCACGATCCCAGCCTAGCCACCCGGGTCGTCGTCATGCCGATGCCGCACCGACCAGGCCATCAGCCACACCAACCCGACCAGCACGATCCCGAACCCGATGAACGGCGGCAGCCACCCTTTGTGCTGCCCGATCCCGAGCGCCAGCACCACCCCCGCATCGGCCACCAGCAGCGCCCCCACGAGCACCGGCCGCAACGCCGCAAACCCCACGGTTCCGACCTCTCGCGACCCTCGTGCCATGTCCCAAGCATCGCACCGCTATCCTGCGCTCCCCCGCCGGAGTAGCTCAGCTGGTTAGAGCAGCGGAATCATAATCCGCGTGTCGGGGGTTCGAGTCCCTCCTCCGGCATCAGGTGTAGAGCCAAGTTCACCCGCTCCGACACCGACCGACACACCAAATGGGCAACGGATAGGGCAACACCCTGGGTCACAGGGCTCCTACGGCTTTTGCCCAGGCGTTCCGGGGCTCAGGGTCGCCGGAAGATCGAGTGAGTGCCGACGCGGCGCCAGATGATGTGCGCCTGGCCCGGGTGAACCTCATCGCCGTATTCGAAGGTGGCCCGCCCATCCGGCGCCCAGCTCATCTCCCAGATGTTCGTGTGCCCCTGCATCCGCTTGACCCGGAGGCGAGGGTGGAAGGACGGCGGCGACTTCTGAAGGTCGGCGATGAACTGCTTGAGCGCCGCCAAGAACTGTCGCTGCTGCTGCCGAGTCAGGCTCTGCCAATCGCGCCGGAAGGACGCGAGGACGCTACGAGTCGGCATCGAGGGGCTTCATGTCGGCTTCCAACGCCCCAAGGAATTCCTCGTCGCTCTCATAAGTAGTTGCGCGGCCGGCGGCAAGGTCCTCGTCCGCCTCCCGCTCTTTCGCCTGCCACTCGCGGGTCCAGAACCAGGCCTGCTCCGGGTCGATCCGTCCGTCCGTGATCTCCTCAAGAAGGATCGCGGCGCCGTCGACGGCGCCTTCAGGAAGACGGTCGACAAGCTCGTGAAGGTCGGCCTTCGTCATAACCCAATTCTAGAGCGCTTCGGGCTACAACAAGTCCGGCCATGCCGCCTGCGGACTCCTCCAACTAGCGCAGCGCCCTGCGGTCCCCGACCGAGTCTCCAGAGGACGACGCGTCAAGCGTTCATCCTGTCTCCGGAAGGCTCTCTCTCAGCTTCTCTAGCTCTTCATCGGTAAGCGCTGCCCCGAACTCAGCGACCAGCAAGACCATCGTGCGCAGCGGGATCGAGGCATCCGCGCGCATGACATCGCGCGAAAAGTCAACGTGAGCCCTAAGGTCGGTTCCTGGCACTTTCAGATCGAGCCATTGCAGGCGGGCCGACTGCCAGCTTGGCTCATTTTTGATGAAAGGCCCCAATTTTTCGGCCAGCGTGGCCGTTGCCGTGGCGCGTAACTCGTGCGAAATTTGCTCATCGGGAGTCACGATTCCGGCGCCCAACACGAAACCGCGATCAAGCGCCTCAATTCGCCCGCGGGCATCAGGAAGGGAGTCCGGCTTTTTGACGTTGCCCCACTTCCGGCCGCTGTCCGTGAAGAAGGCCTCCCGTCGGACGAGGTTGACGGCAAACGCATACCGTCCGTAGGACCAATCGTAGGCGCCAGTCATGGAGTCGGAATCGAGCGCAGGAAAGTACGCGTATTGAGCCGTCCAGTAAGTCAATGCGGCGCGCACCAAGTCGTTAACCAGAGCGCCAGTCGCGGCCCGACCGATATTCGCCAATTCGCTACCCAGCGCGGTCAAGCTGATGGATTCGGCGATGGCGTTCCATTGATCGTGTTCCACCGACTCCCCGCCGTCCACAAGTGACGCGACAAGTTCAGCGATCTCGCGAGGCCCCCGATCGTTCAACTGCCAATCCTCACGCCCGGGAAAGGCATCTGCATCATGGCCCGCGGCCACCCACTTGGCGCGAAGGTCAGTCTCTAGGTCGAGCGATGCGACACGATCCAAAAACTGCTCAACTGCGTCAAGAGCGCTTCTGAGTGGGGCGGGGTCTGCGCTCTCCGCCGCATCGCTCGCCTCCCTCCACGAGCGCATGATGGAGTCAGCCGCCGATCCATCAAGTAGGCCATGCCCGCCCACCACAACCTGGCGAGTCGCCTTCTTTGCTTCGGCTTCTGCGTCAACGCCACTCTCAAGTCGGTCGACGGCGGTGACCTCGCTGACCAGAACCTGCTCTCGCCCTCCTTGGGCCAGAGCCTGACCCAGATCGAAATCCAGGTTGCCGTTTGAAGTCGCAGCGACCCCATCGACAAGATCGAGGAAAAACGGTCGTTCCTCGGCTAGATAGCCGAGGTCTTCGTCGAATGAAGGGTCCTTCACGTCGAGGCGGAGGTAAACCGGTCGATCTTCGCCCTCTCGCCATTTCACCACCAGGTCGGGAACCCAGGAGTGATTGAAATACCCGGTGCGTTTGATGGCAGCGCCGGGAGAAAGCTCATCCAGTCGCCGCGCCACCGCTTCTTGAATCCGCTGCTGGCTCTCTTCCGGCGCCTTGATCCCGAGCGCGTCGTGGATGGTCTCGGCAAGACTCACTTGGCTTCCTCTCGTTTTGCCGCTACCCAACTTCGCATCATCCGCCCCAACGTCATGTCCTCCTGTCGATCCGAGACTACCCAGACCCAGAAGCGCTCCAGCAAGGCATCTACGGTCTCAGCGTCTACTTCGTGATCGGGCGGAAGAATTTGGGGACCCGCATTTTCGATGGCCGCCGTAACAGCTTCTTTCGAAGTTACCTCGCGGAAGCCGGTCCCCTTCCAGGGGCAGGTCGTTGCCCACATGAAGTTGTTTTCTGGGTCGTCCTGCAAGTCGCCGCGGACGCGGAGGGTCGCGCTGTATGCCTGAGCAAGAAAGGCCTCGAATTGACTTGACTGATTCCCCGCATCTTTCACGGCTTTGACCTCTATGTAGATCTGCGGCCCAGGAAGGTCACCGTCGTCGAAGACGTTGCCCTGGAGGTCGTATTGCTTCTTCTCGCCCGGAACAAGCATCGGCAACGAAGCCCGTGAGCCACTGCTGTAGGCGTCATACGGCAGCCGAAACCGCATGGTTCCCTCAAGCAGGCGACGCACGCGCATCACTCCCTCTCTCCCCGTCTCATGCTGGGCCTCCGGCATGGAGCGGCCAGCCTAGCGGGAGGCATGGACATCTGGGTACCGACCCGTCCCACCTGTGGAACGGGTCAACCTGGGGGCCGTTACGTCGGTGACACGTCCCGCGGTGCACAAGGCAAACGTGATGTGAGTCGGCAGAGTCGGGCGTGGACCCGGCGCCCAGGCTCGGAACGTTCGGACTCTCCACCCGCGCCGGTGCGATCAGATTTCCTGATTCCGCCTAGACCGAGGCGGATAAGGTCCGCCGAATGTCGAGCGAACCGAAGATGTCCTTGCGCGCTTCCGTCCGCGCCGCTCAGGAGCGGTACGAAGCGGACATCGAGGCGGCGCGTCAAGGTCGGCGCGAGGCCTTCGCGAAGGCACAACGGGAAGGCCTGTCGCTCCGCGAGATCGCCGAAGAGGTCGGCCTGCACACTAGCCGGATCGGCCAGATCATCGAAGGCAAATAGCGAGCCTTCTAGATTTTCTAGAAGCTAGTTGCTACTCTCGGGCACGCAGACAAAAAGCGCCCCCGCGACGCTGGAACGTCCGGGGGCATGGCACAGGAGGGTGAACTCCCATGCACGACCAAGATAGTTCCGCGCGCCCGGCCCCGGCACCTCGACCGAAACGCGATCCCCAGGTTGCATATGACGAGGAGCAGGCATGGGTCCTCGACCAGCTGCTCGACGAGTACCCGGCACTGATGACCTACGAGGAGGCACGCATCGCGCACGTCCGCGAAGGCGGCGACTGGCAGGAAAACGACGCCTTCGAAATCGCGGTACGGGGACTCGGGTGGGCCGGCCTGATCCGACGACAGGGCGACCTGCTGGTCCCGGTCAGGCCCGCCCGTCAGATGGCGGCCCTCGGCTTCTCGATCGGCTGATGGAGGACTTCGACGGTCGCGTGATGCGGCAGCTCGGTCGCCGCATCAAGCGACGACGCAATTTCCTCGACCTCTCCCAGGAAGCGCTCGCCGAACGCGCCGGCATCCACCGGACCCAGATCAGCTTCTACGAGAACGGCGAACGGATGCCGCTCACCTCCTCGTTGATCAAACTGGCGGCGGCGCTCGGGATCTCGGTCGGCCAGCTCGTCGTCGGGATCGACTGGGAGGTCATGGGTCCTCCACTCCGCGATCTCCACGAGGACGATCCGTGGGAGCCGAGACAGGGCGGCGAGGATGCCACGGAAAAAGCGTGACCCCGCCGTGGCCGAGCGTTTCGGCCGGAACCTACGTCGCGTCCGCAGGCGCGAGGACCTGACCCAGGAAGGGGTGGCGAGGCGGGCCGGGCTGCACCGGACCGAGATCGGCAGGCTGGAGAACGGCGAGCGCGTCCCCCGGATCGACACGCTGGTCCGGTTGGCGGACTCGATGGTGGTCCCGCCGGGGGAACTGCTCGACGGGATCTCCTGGGTCCCGGCGCCCGAGGTTGTCGGAACCTTCGCGTTCGGCTCGATGTCGATCTCACCGATCCCAAGATCAACATCAGAAGAGGCAGAGGACTGAGATACGAGAGAGGCAGCAGGAGAAGGTATCCAGCCAAGCCAAGGCAGGGAAGCAAGGCCAACCAGGAGTGAGCAGGCCCAGAACAATGCCAGGCAGCCGATACCCAGAGGTCAGCTCAGACAGCCAACAACAGAACCCCACACGCCCTATCACCCGGTGGTGATCGACACAGAGCGACGCACCCGCCTCCCGGCGCCGCGAGGCGACGACGGCGGCGAACTTCGACTGGATACGAACGCGGCCGACCGCGGACAACCGGGGCATGGCTTCCCGATCCGACCCGGTACACCCGCCATCCCCACTGGCCAATGGAGGTATGGACGGTATTCGCTCGAACGGCCGCCCGGCTCCCCGGCCGGTGCAAACACGCCACTCGCGGGTCAGTGGCGCCGTGGACCCGGTACTTCGACCCTCCCGACAGGCCGTCTCCGGCATGGAGAGCGTCCGCGACGGATTCCGGCCGGCCGGAGGACATACCGTCTGATGTTGTCGATCGGGAAGCTCGGCGTCGGCCAGGAGCGCTACTACACCGAGAAGGTCGCCGAAGGCGCCGAGGACTACTACTCGGGGCGCGGTGAGGCCGAGGGGCAGTGGATCGGCGCGGCGGCAGCCGAACTCGGCCTCGACGGCAAGGTCGAGCCCGACCAACTGACCGCGATGCTGACCGGGTGCAATCCGGTGACCGGCGAGCCGCTCGGTCTGAGGTCGGCACCGGGCCGCGAGCCGGTTCCCGGCTTCGACCTCACCTTCTCGGCGCCGAAGTCCGTGTCGCTGACCTGGGCGCTCGGCGGTCATCCGGTCTCCGGCCAGGTGATGGACGCCCACCGCGCCGCCGTCGAGGCCGCCCTCACTTATATGGAGCGCTCGGCGTGCTGGGCGCGGCGCGGCAAGGGCGGGGCCACCTTCGTTCCCGGCAACGGCTTCCTTGCCGCCGGCTACGTCCATCGATCCTCGCGCGCCGGCGATCCCCAGCTCCACACCCACGTCCTCGTCGCCAACGCGACGCTCGGTCCGGACGGCCGCTGGTCGCGGCTCTACCACCCGGCGATCTACGAACACGCGAAGACGGCGAGCTATCTCTACGAGGCGCACCTGCGGCACGAGCTGACCCTGCGGCTCGGGGTCGAGTGGGAGTCGGTCGAGAAGGGCATCGCCGATATCCGTGGCTTCACCAAGGACGAGCTGCGCGCCTTCTCCACCCGCCGCGCCGAGATCCTCGCCGCGGTCGGTCCCGACGCCTCCGCCCGCGCGATGCAGGTCGCCGCCCTGGAGACCCGCAAGGCCAAGGACCGCGATCTGACCGACGAGAGCATGCGGGAGGGCTGGCGGGTGAAAGGCGAAGGCCTCGGGCTCACCCGCGAGACGATCGCCTACCGACTAGGCCACGAGCGCCCCGGTGTCTCCGTCCTGACGACCCGACAGGTTGAGCGCTCGGTCACCGAACACGTCTCCCACTTCGACCGTCGCGACGCGATCCGCGCCGTCGCCGACAACCTGCCGCACGGCGCGACGGTCGCCGATGTGGAACGGCTCGCCAACGAGTTCCTCGCCTCGGACTCGGTGATCTCGATCGCCGAGACGCCGCGCGGCGCGCGCTACACCACCGAGCGGATCTGGGACCTTGAGCGCCGGGCGCTCGCCGCGGCGGAGGAGATGGCCACGACCGAGGGCGTCGCGGTCGCCGACCCGCTCACCGTCTCCCGCGTCATCGCGACGCGTTCGACGATCAAGTCCGACCAACGGGCGATGGTCGAGCGACTGACGCGAGGCGGCGAGGGGCTCGTCGTCGTGGTCGGTGAGGCCGGCACCGGCAAGACGTTCGCCACCGTCGCCGCCGCCGAGGCGTGGTCCGAGTCGAGATTCGGCCTTCGGGTCGCGGCGCCGACCTGGCGCGCGGCCAACGTCCTTCGGTCCGAGGGCCTCGACGCGACCAGCGTGGCCCGCCTCCTCGTCCAGCTCGATGAGGACCGGCGACCTCTTCAGCGTGGCTCGGTCCTCCTCGTGGACGAGGCGGGGATGCTCGACTCGGCGACGCTGGCGCGGCTGATCGACCACGCCCGTGAGGCCGAAGCGAAGCTGGTGCTGATCGGCGACCCGGCGCAACTCGGCGAGATCGAGGCGGGCGGCCTCTTCGCCTCGATCGTCTCGCGCGTCGATCCCGTCTTCCTGGACGAGGTGATCCGCCATAACCACGACCTCGACCGCGAGGGCGCCCGGCGCATCCGCGAGGCACACGGCGCCGAGGCCGTCGAGGTCTATCGCTCCGAGGGGCGGGTCGTCGTCTCCCCCGACCCCGGGGCTCGCCGCGAGGAGATGGTGCGCGACTGGTGGTGCTCCTTCCGTGAGGGCGAGGACGCCCTGATGATCGTCAAGCGCAACGCCGAGGTCGAGCGGCTGAACGCGCTCGCGCGGCAGGTGATGAAGGCGGAAGGGAGGCTCGGCGAGCGCGAGATCGTGGTCGGCGAGGGCCGCTTCGCGGTCGGCGACCAGGTGATCACCCGCGTCAACGACCATCGCGCCGAGGTCCACAACCGCGAGCGCTGGCGGGTCGAGGCGATCGACGCCGAGGGGCACGTCGCCCTCGCCGGCGTCGACGGCGAAAGGCGCGTCGCGGTCGAGGAGGCCTACCTCGCGAGGACGAACCCGAACGACGGATCGCCGGCGCTCCAGCACGCCTACGCCGCCACCACCTACCAGGCTCAGGGTTCGACGGTCGACCGCGCCTACGTCATGGCCGATCCCTCGATGGACCGCCAGGAGCTGTACGTCGCGGCCTCGCGCAGCAGGGAGGAGACGTGGTTCTATGCGACTCCGGAGGTGAACCTCGAGCGCGCCGAGTTCGCGCCGGTCTTGGCGCCGCGCGAGGACCTCTCCCACATTGTCGCGGCCGCGGAACGCGACGGCGCACAGGTCGCCGCCCACGATCAGGCGCTGCGTGCGAGGCTCGAAGGGTTCTCCTCGCCGGAGCTGGCCCACCTGGCAGGCGAGCTGCGGTCGGAGGGCTGGGCCGAGGATCGGGTCGAACGCCGGCGCGAGTCACTCGACGCACGGATGGGAAGCGCCGAATTTGCCCTCGACCAGATCGATGCCGAGCGGCAGGCGCTCGGCAAGGAACCACGCTGGGGTCGCGCAAGACAGGAATACCGCGACGCCCTGGATCGGATCGAGGACCGCGAAGCTCGGGAGTTGCGAGAGCTTGGCCGCCACGAGTCCGAGCGCTTGGAACTGCCTGAGGTAGGACATGAAGCCCGCGCCCAAGTGGCAGCGATCGACGCCATTCTCGATCAGCGCTGTGACATGGCGCTCGTCGCGGCGCGCATATCTCCACCCGACCACATCGTCGCCGAGCTGGGGCAGCGGCCGCCGGAGGGCTGGGGGCAGGTCGCCTGGGACGGCGCGGTTCGGGAGATCGAGGCCTACCGACAGCGCAACGATGTGCAGGATCGGGACCACGCATTCGGTCCCGAGCCGAAGGACCAGGCGGCGCGACGGGAGCGCGAGCGCGCACAGCAGTCGATCAGGCGGGCGCAGCGAGAACTGGGGGTCGAGCGCGTCCAGGCGGTAGAGCGGACGCGCTCGCTGGAGATCGAGCTGTGAGGCGGTGGGCCTGAATGGCGGCGCTGCGCCTGGAGATCGACGACGATCTGATCGAGCGGATCGCCGAGCGTGCCGCGAGGCTGATCGGCGAACGGTCCGGGCGCCAGGGGTCGGACGGCTGGCTACGAGGCGCCGACAAGATCGGTGCCTACATCGACGCGCCGCGCTCACGGGTCTATGCGCTCGCCTCGGCGCACCGCATCCCCGTCCACCACGACGGCTCGGCACTGATCGCGCGGCGCTCTGAGCTGGACGAGTGGCTTGAGGGAGGCGGCGGCCTCCGGACCTGATGGAACGTGACCTACCAGACCACCGGCTTGCCATCCCGAGCGTGGCACCGGCGGAGATCCCTTCAAGGCCCGGCTGCGCCGGGCCTCCTGGCGGCCCTCGGCTGCGCCTCGGGTTCCGGGATCTCCGTCCGGCGCGATGTGGCGATGGCCAAGGCCGGCGGGCGTAAGAGCCGTCGAGCGGATGAACGCGAAACGAGAAAGACAGAGGAGGCAGTGATGCCGACGATGGAGAAGACGAAGACGCCGGGCGTCTACAAACGAGGCGACCGCTACGTGGTCACCTGGCGGCACCGAGGCAAGCCGAAGAAGGAGTTCTTCCGCACCTACGCCGAGGCCCGCGAGGCGAAGGGCAAACGGAACGCCGGCGACCGGCGGCCGAGGACGAAGGTTCGGTTCGGCTCCTACTTCTCGAATTGGATCGTCACCTACGCGGGCCGGACCGCCCGAGGTTTCTCGGAGTCCACGCGGCCCGAGTACCGACGCGCGATCGAGGACCACGCGCTGCCGACCTGGGAAGGCTGGTGGATCGGCGAGATCGAACCGGGAGACGCGCGCGAGCTCTTCGGCGCGATGCGCGTGGAAGGCAAAACCACGGCACAGATCAAAAAGACGAAAGGGGCGCTGTCGGCCATGTTCGGCACCGCCGTCGATGACGGCCTGATCCCCTCCAACCCGGTCACCGGCGTCCGCATCCCTCCCGCGCCGGAAGACGAGGAGCCCGAGGACGCGGGACAGCCGAAGTCGCTCACCCGCGCCGAGATCGAGGCCCTGCTGGCCGAGGTCGACCGCCGCGAGAAGGACGAAGGGCGCCAAGGCCTGCCCCGCAACACTAAGCCCTCCGACTGGGCCGGCTTCTTCGAGTTCCTGATCCACACCGGCCTGCGGATCTCCGAGGCGGTCGGCCTGCGCTGGGAACATCTCGTGCTGACCGGCGAGCAGCCCCGCGTCAAGGTCCGCGAACAGCTCTACAAGGGCCACCGCAAGAAGCTGAAGAGCAGGAGCGGCAAACGCGATGTGCCCCTCTCCCCCGGCATGACCGCGAGGCTTCTGGCGCGGCGTCGCGATCACTACGTCGGTCCGGCCGGCCCGGTCTTCGCAACGGCCACCGGCACGCCGCTGACCCCCTCCAACGTCTACAGCCGCGTCCTGGCACCGGCCGCCATCGCGGTCGGCCTCTACCTGGAGATCGAGGTCGCGCCGAAGGCGAAGGGGGCCGAGCCGAAGATGCGCAGGCGCTCCACGGTGAGCTTCCACACCTTCCGCCACACCTGCGCCTCCCTCCTCTTCGATGCGGGCCGCAACATCAAGCAGGTGCAGGAGTGGCTAGGGCACGCCGACCCGGGCTTCACGCTCCGCACCTACGTCCACCTGATGGACGAAGGCGTTGGCAATGCCGCGTTTATGGACACGGCCATCAGGCGACCACCTGCACTCAGCCGTCAGCCCTAGGGAGCGAACCCGGAGACTACGGACCGCCGGGGATCTAACCGCCGTCCGGCGGCACCGACGGACCCGACCTCACTACGGCGCGTGGAACTAGCAGTAACAAGAGCAAGTCGTGTCGGAGAGTCCGGTTGCGATCCCGATAACGAGCCTCCTCCATGTCGATCTTCGCTCCACCCCAAGAAACCAGATCCTCCCAGGAGACGAGACCGGGCTTCACCGACAAGGTGGGGATCTTCTCCGCCTCTCTAAACGAGACTGGAGTCGGACGTGGGCCGACGAAACCGATATCGCCGCGCAAGATGTTGATGATGTTCGGCAGGACGTGAATCGACGCCCGGACCAAGAAAGCGCTGAGGCCGCGTCGTTGCGGACGACCCATCCGATCCCGCCCTACGATCTCGATCGGGAATCGCAGCATCGAGAATCGCTCCCCGTCCTTACCGAGATGTGGCACCCGTTCGAAAGTGCGCCCGACGGAGATGCGGACCGCGATCGACACCATCAGCAGCAGAGGTGCCAGGAGCGACAACAGGGTCCCGGCGCCGAGGATGTCACTAAAACGAGTCACGCCAGGGCGCATTTTCTCGAAGGCCGGACGTCTCCTACCTGAGATCCGGTAGGCCGCCCGACGGAGGCCGACGGCAAAGCGGAGGGCGCTCAGCGGTTTCTCAGAGAGGGCGCCCAGCTCGCCGAGCCACTCTTCCTCATATCGATCTCGTTCGTCCTCAGGCAAGATCCGGGCCGCCGACCTCGCCATTGCCGCGGTCACGTCGGGCACCGACCCCTTCGCCTGCTGGCCCAGAAGTGCCCCGACAATCGGCCGGAGTACCCAGCCCACGGCCAAGAGGAGACCTATCAGCAGCCAGCTCACGCGAGAGCACCCCCTGCCCGAGGGACGACTCCGGGCGACGCCGTCTTCGAGAGGCCGCGACGCGGGGTGACTACGGATTGCGCTGCCCGCTGACCTACGCCGGTCAGGGCGTAAAAGCGACGCCTTGGTCTCCCCTCCTTACTCGGATCAATGCCCTCCAACCTCGAAGTCAGCCACCCCTCTCGTTCAAGCCGGCGAAGGATGGGATAAGCCGTTCCGCTTCGGAGGTCCGCGGCATCCATAAGCTCGGTGCCGAACCATTCCTTGCGGGGGTCATCGAGGAAGACCTCCAAGAGTCGCACCGTCTGCTTGGTAATTCGCTGCGGCATTGCCTTATTCTACATAGCTATGTCGAATAAGGGGAGGCGGAGCGCCTCTTGGGCACCCGTTTTGCAGCACCTAATTGATCTCGTCCGCCCACGCTTCGAGCGAATCTCCCCGCTCCACCTCCCAGGTCTCTAGGTCAGGTGAGGCCAAAAGCTCGTCGACAAGTGTCCGGCTGCCTCCAACGACCGTCGAATCGAGATCGACCTCGCTCTGCACGAACCACGAATGGTCGGCGGGCCAGATCAGATTCGGAGGCTGACTCATCCAGTGAGAAGACGGAGCTGCTCGTTCCCACGGACCGTCGCCCTGGCGAACTAGCCCTGAGCTGGATGCCTCGTAGCCCATCTCATGTGCAGCGCCGATGGGTCCGGCGAAAACAATGAAACTCCGGGCGCGCCAGCGCAGTTGCACGGCCACGGAATAGTGCTCCTCAACGCCGCCGTAAATCGTGCTCAACCCAAAGAAGCAATGGGCGGCGGAGTCATCGGTGTGTCGGGCGAGAACCGCGGAGAGGCCGTTCAGAGTCGCCGGGTCGATTTCGCCCGTGGCCGGATCGCTTCCACCCCACCCCGCTCCCTCGTGCAAGTACGGGGACGAGGACTCAACGGTGGACAGCCCATCCAGTCCGATCAGCTTGTGCCACTGCATCTCGCGGTGGGCGACCCGGCCGCAGGCTGCCGCCACGTCCGCCCAGGTGGCCGGGTTGCCATCGGCGTCGGCAAGTGCGTGAAAGACGCGGACATAGCCGTCGTAGCCGTTGGGGACGAGCTGTTTCACTTTCCCGCCGAAACCGCCTTCGAGTCGCGGCGCGATCCAGGCACCGGCCTCGGCGCCGTTCACGATCTTCAGTCCCGCCCCTCCCATCCGCGCATCGTCGCACTCCCCACCAGATCCGGTGAGGAGGTCGGTCGATGCAACGCCGAATTGGGCAACGAGAGGGCAACACGACACCCGGCGAGACCGGAGAAGACTGTTAGCGAGTGGGGTCTAGCTCCGCACCCTAGAGCCAAATCCGCGAACAGCCGCAGACTTCCGCAAGCGTCCGGCCATGATCATAATCCGCGTGTCGGGGGTTCGAGTCCCTCCTCCGGCATCCCTCGCGCGCGACTCATAGCGTCGTCACACGGCGCTCATACCGTTTTCTTCCCCGCGCTGTCGATAGCGGCCCCACATCCAGACAGCGATGAGAGCTGTGCGCTCTCGGAAAGGTTGTTGAGATGAGCAACCGATCGAAGGTTCTGCGCACGCTCCTGGTGCTGGGCATCGTTGCCTGCATCGCGGGAGCAGGCGTCTTTTCTGCGTTCTCGAGCCAGACGGAAAACCCCGGCAACGTGATCACGGCGGGGACCGTGACCCTGGAAGACAACGACGGTGGCTCGGCGCTGTACGCGATCACCGGGGCGAAACCGGGCGACTCGAAAACGTCGTGCATCAAAGTCACCTACAAAGGCTCGCTGCCCGCCACGGTCAAGCTGTTCATTCCCTCGCCGATCGGCGAACTCGGGCCGTACGTGAACGTGAAGGTGGAAGCGGGGACGCAGGCCACCTCGACCTTCCCCGGCTGCGAAGGGTTCGCCGCCTACGGGACCGGCGGGACCGTCTACGAAGGCACCCTCTCCGCCCTTGCCACCGCGAACAACTCGTTCGCGAACGGGATCGTCACGAATCCGACCGGGCAGACCAGCTGGGAAACGAACAACGCGGTCGTCTACAAATTCACCGCGACCCTGTCGGCGAGCGCGCCGGAAGCGGCGCAGGGCAAAACGACCGGAACGCACACCATCCGCTGGGAAGCACAGAACCAGTAAGGCGCTGAGCGCCTGAGACCATCGGCCGAGGAGGGGCGCCCGTGACCGGGTCGCGTTCGATCGCCCGCCGCGTCGTCAACGGCGTCGGCTGGGCGGTCGCGGTCGCGGGCGCGGCCCTCGCCCTCCTGATCGGGGGGCCCTTGGTGCTCGGGGATCACCCCCACACCGACCTCTCCGGCTCGATGGAACCCGCGATCTCCCCCGGCGACGTGGTGATCGACGAAGGGATCGAGCCCTGGGAAGCCAGGGTCGGCGACATCGTCACCTTCCGTGATCCGCAGGACGAGTCGAAACTCCTGACCCACCGCGTCGTCGCGACCAAGGACACCGGATCGCACATCTGGTTTGTCACCAAGGGCGACGCGAACAACACGCGGGAGCACTGGCGGGTCGCCGCCACCGGGGAGATCGGCCGCGTCGTCTACACCGTGCCCTGGGTCGGACACGTCGCGGTGCTCACCCGGTCGAAGCTCGGCTGGGCACTCCTGGTCGGCGTCCCGCTGCTGCTGATCGCGATCGAGGAGCTGGTGCGGATCTGGCGCCCGCGAGGGCGACCCGGCGAGGGGAGCTCGACCCGTGGGGCGGCCTAGGCGGACGGCCGCGGCGACGGCCATCCTCGCCACGGTCGCGGTGGTGGCGCTGGTCGCCATCCCGGCGGCGATCGCCGCGTTCGGCGCCCGCACCCAGAACGAAGGCGACACGATCACCGCGGCGCCCGACTTCACCCCACCGGCGATCACCGCCACCGTGGTCGCGAAGAACCAGGGCGGCGTCACCGGCTTCGTCCACAACGGCGGCGCCTACTTCGTCTACGCGAACGTCTCCCCCGACACCGGCAACCCGGCGAGCGGCCTCGCCACGGTGAAGGCGAACGTGGGCGAACTCACCAGCGGCCAGACCGGCGCCGCGCTGGCCGCGGGCAGCTACACGGCCGGGGGCGTCTCCTACGGCTATCGCAGCGCCGAACTGACCGCGAACAGCGTGGTCGAAGGCTCGCATCCGTACTCGGTCACCGCAACCGACAACGCCGGCAACGCGCGCACCGTGGAAGGGACGGCGACCGTGGACAACCTGGCGCCGAAAGCGAGCGACGTCCAGACCGCGAACGGCGGCACCACGGTCGGCCTGGCCGAAGAAAAGGACACCGTCACCTTCACCTTCAGCGAGCCGATCGACCCGCAGTCGATCCTCGCGGGGTGGAACGGCACCGCGACCAACGTCGTCGTGCGCCTGGTCGACAACGGCCTCCTCGGCCTCCCGCTCGCCAACGACGAACTCTTCGTCTACAACGCGGGCAACACCGCGGCGCTGCCCCTCGGCGGGGTCAACCTCGGTCGCGGCGATTACGTCGCCGGCCTGCTCGGCGGGGCGATCTACTTTGGCGCGACCGGCACCAAATCCACCATGACGATGAGTGGCAGCGCGATCACCGTCACCTTCGGGACGGAGTCCGCCGGGAGCCTGCTGGTCGGACCGACGACCGCCGCGGGGACCGGGAGCATGGTCTGGAGCCCGGAAGGGGCCCCGTACGACCGCGCGGGCAACGCGATGTCGACCGCCACCGCGACCGAGTCGGGCGCGGCCGACAAGGAGTTCTGATGCGCCGCCTCGCGCCGCTCCTCGTCCTTATCGGCCTCGCCGCGGTGGCGGCGGTGGCCTTCGCGCGGGTCGGTGGCGCGCCGGCGGCGCGGGCGACCGTGACCGCGGCCACCGGAGCTTTCGAGATCAGCAACTCGCGTGCCGGCCAACCGGTCTTCGCCGCGGCGGGCATCGCGCCCGGTGGCTCGGCCGTGGGGACGGTGACGATCGAAGACACCGGCTCCGCGGCGGCAGCGCTCGTCCTACGCCGAGGCGAACTGATCGACACCGAGGGCGTCGACGGCGGCGTGCTCTCCGCCCAGCTGTGGCTGAGCGTCGCCGACGTCACCGCACCGGGGGCACCCCGGAGCATCTACGCGGGCCGGCTGGCGACGATGCCCGATCAGGCGGTCGGCGAAGTCCAGCCGGGAGAGGCGAGGACCTTCGAATTCACCGCAACGCTGCCCGCGGCCGGGGAACCCGGCCTCCAGAACGCGGTCCAAGGCGCATCGACGACGGTCGCCTACATGTGGGTCGCCGAAGAACCGGGCGAAAAGGGCGGTGGTCCCGTGCCGCCCGGAGAAGGGCCGGGAACGGGGGAAGCGGGACCGGGCGGCTCGCCCCCCGGCGAGCCTGGCGCGTCCCCGGCGCCCGCCGGAACCGACAGCGGCCCGGCCGGCGAAAGCGCCGTCCTCACCCTCACCGTGCCGAAGATCATCAGGACCCCCCGCGGCGGCCGCCTCGTCGTCTGGACCCACTGCGACGCGCGTTGCCGCGTCACCGTCCGCGGCCGCCTCCGCGCCACGGCGGCAGGCCGCCACCGCGGCGCGCCCGTCCACTTCACCCAGAAGCGCCTCGCGACCGCAGGACCGCAGCGCCTCCGCATCCCGATCCCGCGCAAGCTCGGGCGCTGGCTCCGTCACGCACCGCCGCCCAAGCGCCTGCGGGCCAAGCTCCGCTTCGTCGCCGTCGGCGCCGACGGCCAGCGCGACGTCGTGCAAAAACGGGTACGAATCCGGACGGGCGGCGGCCGGGATGCGGGCCGAAGGCACACGGAAGCATCACCCTCCTCCGCCTCAGGCGCCGGCCTCCCGAGCCACCGATCCTCTACCCGCCCCCGACCGCGATGATCGCCTCCGCGGCCGCGGCCGGCTCCTGCGCCATCGGCGCGTGGGCGCAGTCGGGGAGGATCGTCAGGGATGCGCCGGGGTGGAAGCGGGCGAGCGCGTCGGCGTTGGCCGGTGGCACCACCGTGTCGTTGCCGCCGTGGATGATCGCGGTCGGGATCGACGGGTCGAGGACCGCGAGGGGACTCGGGCGGTCGTGCCACTCGACGATGGCTTCCTCCTGCATGAAGAGCACCGGCTCCGGGAGGACCGCACGGGCCGCGGCAACCAGATCGCCGAAGCGCTCGTCGACTTCGGCGGCGCGGTCGGGCGGGAAGAGCAGGGAGAGGAGGCGGGTCGCCTGTTCGCGCGGCGTGCCCGAGTGGTCGATCAGCTGCCGGAAGATGCCGGGCGCGGCATCGACGGTGTCGGCACCGCCGGGGTGGGTCGCGATCAGCGCCAGCGCGGTCACCCGCGCGGGCGCCTCGCGGGCCAGTGACTGGGCGACGAAGCCGCCCATCGACCAGCCCGCGACCGCGGTTCGCTCGATCCCGAGGGCGTCGAGCAGCGCGATCGAGTCCGCCGTCATCCCCGCAGCCCCGCCGACCTCTTCGCCCGCGGCGAGGGTCGACCGCCCGAGCCCGACATTGTCCGGGGTGATCACCCGGAAGCGGGCGGCGAGCAGGCCGAGGAAGGCCGGGTCCCAATCCGCACCGGTCGCCGCATAGCCGTTCACCAGGAGGAGCGCCGGGCCGTCGCCAACCGCGGTCCAGGCGATCGAGCGGCCCGGAGCGACCTCGACGATTCCCTCCGCCGCACCGCCGCTCATGGCTCGACCTCCACCATCACCGTCACCGGTCCGTCGTTGATCAGCGCCACCCCCATGCATGCCCCGAACACCCCCTTCTTCGCCTTGGTCCGCTCGCAGAAGCGGTCGTACAGCGGCTCGGCGACCTCTGGTCGCGCCGCCTTGATGTAGCTCGGCCGCGTCCCCTTCCGCGTGTCCCCGTACAGGGTGAACTGGCTGACGCAAAGAATCTCCCGCTCCGGCCCGAGCGGCTCGTTCATCCGCCCCTCGGCGTCGTCGAAGATCCGCAGCGCCAGCACCTTCTCCGCCAGCCGGTCGCACTCGACCTCGCCGTCCCCCACGCCGACCCCGAGCAACACCACCATCCCGGCCTTGATCTGCGCCACCCGCGTCCCCTCGACATCGACCGCCGCCTGGCTGCAACGTTGGACGAGCGCCCGCATCGACCGGAGTCTAGGTAGTCGATACGGGCGAGCTGAAGAACTCGAGGGCTCGAGCGGCGACCAGGTCGGGGGCCTCGTCGACGATGAAGTGGCCGCAGCCCTCGACCAGCTCAACCCGCATGTCGTCGGCGTGGCGCTGCCAGCCGGCCAGCATCTTGGGGCGCAGGGCGGCGTCGTCGGTGCCGTGGAGGTGCAGGGTCGGCACCGTGAGGCGTTGGCGGGCATAACGGCCGCGGATCAGCTCCGGCTGCTCGCGCAGCTGGAAGGTCCGGTACATCTGCACGCAGGCGCGGGCGCGGTCGGGCTCAGCCAGGTTGTCGCTGAAGATGTGGAGCGTCTCCGGGTCGAGGTTGTCACGGACGACCGAGGCGCCGAGGAGGACCTTCGGCACCAGGGTGCCGCCGGTATGCAGGCGATAGCCGAGGATTGGTGCGGCGACCACCAGCTGGTAGGTGAAGCGCCACATCTCCGGCGCGACGATGCGCAGGTTCACCCACGGGGTGAGGATGTTCAGCGCCAGGTAGCGCTCGAAGCGCTCCGGCGCCCGCAGGCAGAGGAGGTAACCGATCCAGCCGCCCCAGTCGTGGCCGACCAGCTTCACCCGCCGGAGGTCGAGCGCGTCGAGCACCGCCAGTACGTCGGCGGCGAGGTTCTCCTTCTCGTAGCCGTCCCGCGGCGCGTCGCTCCAGCCGAAGCCGCGCAGGTCGAGCGCGATCGCCCGGTGCCCCGCCGCCGCCAGCCGCGGCAGCAGGGACCGCCACTCGTACCAATGCTGCGGCCAGCCGTGCAGGCAGAGGACGACGTCGTCGCCCTCCCCCGCTTCGGCCAGGTGAAAGCGCAGCCCGCGCGCCTCCACGTGGCGATGGCGGATGCCGTCGACGTGCGGCGGCACCCCCATCGCCTGCACGCGTTCGACTAGGCGACCATCGCCGCGGTGCGACGGAAGTCCTCGAGCTGCTCGCTCATCGACTCCAGACTGCACGCGACCATTTCCGGCCAGGGCTTGTCCGGGTGATCCTGGATCGTCTTCAGGCCGTTGCCGCTGATGATCGCGACGACGGTCTCGTCCGGCGCGATCTTGCCGTGTTGGGCGAGCTGGGCCAGCGAGGCCACCGTGGTGCCGCCGGCGGGCTCGGTGAGAATGCCCTCGGTGGCGCCAAGCAGATCGATCGCCTCGAAGACCTCCGGGTCGGAGATCGTCCCCGCCGAACCGCCGCGCTTGCGCACCGCGTCGATCACCAGCGGGCCATCGCCCGGGGCGCCGATCGCGAGCGAGTGCACGGCCGTGTCCGGGGACTGCGGCTCAAGCTCGCCGCCCTCGAGGATCGCGGTCGCGATCGGATCGCAGCCGCTCGCCTGGGCGACGTTGATCCTGGTGCCCGCGGTCTCCGCGAGCCCGACCGTCTCCAGCTCCTCCAAGCCCTTGTGGACGCGCGAGGACAGGGTGCCACCGGCAGCCGGGATGACGAAGTGGTCCGGCGACTTCCAGCCGAGCCCCTCGACCACCTCGAAGGCCATCGTCTTCGCCCCCTCCGCGTAGAACGGCCGCAGGGTGATGTTGGCGAACTCGATCCCGCTCGCCAGCGAGAGCTCACGGCAGGCGCGATTGGCCTGGTCGTAGTTGCCGTCGAGCTGGCAGACCTGGGCGCCGAGCGCACGACAGGCCTTGGCCTTCCCCTTCTCCATGTTGCCGGGGTAGAAGACGTAGGCCTGGGCGCCCGCCTTCGCCGCCAGCGCCGCGACCGCGGTGCCGACGTTGCCGGTGGAGACACAACCGACCTCGTCCTTGCCCAGCTCCAGCAGCCGGGCTATGGCCATGCCGACGACGCGATCCTTGTAGGAGAGCGACGGACGGTTGGTCGAGTCGTCCTTCAGGTACAGCTCCTTCAGCCCGAGCTCGGCGCCGAGCCGATCCGCCTTGATCAAGGGCGTCTGGCCGGCGAACTGGGCGACCCGCGACTGGGCGTCCGCCGATGTGATCGGCAGCAGCTCCTCGAAGCGCCACACGTTCCACGGCCGATCGTCGAGCCCGTGCTCGGCGATCACCGCCCTGGCGCGCTCGTAGTCATAATCGATGTCCAAGCCCTCACCGCAGGCCGGGCACTTGAAGGCCCGGTCCAGCAGCGGGGTGCGGTAGCCACAGTCACGGCAGACGAGTTCGGTCGCGCAGGACCTGGTTCGCCGGCCGATAGGCCCCTCCAGATGCTGCGTCGCGTTGCTCATCTAACTTCCTCCTTGGCTACCGCCGAAGCGGCTTGTATTGGGCGCGACGCCGGCCGGCGCCGCTGGTTTGGATCGTAAGTGTGAAACAAGGGGTCGGTCCGGTCAACGTAGTTCACGTAAATATTCGGATAACCCCCTCCAACTCCGCTCCCCAAGGTAGCGGAACCACCGGGGCACTCAAGGGGGAGCGGCATTTTGTCTGTGGAACGGTTGTCTGCGCTTCGACACGATGGGCGCACATGACTGCAACCGATCATCGGCAACCGGGGGGCGCGGGTTGACCCCGCAGGAGCGCTTCGCCTACAACCTCCGCCGCCGCCGCGTCGCGATCGGCATCTCGCAGGAGGAGCTCGGCGAGCGGACCGAGTTGCACCGCACCGAGATCTCGCTGCTCGAGCGCGCCGGTCGCGAACCGCGCTTCGCCACCCTGCTGAAGCTCTGCGGCGCCCTGTCGACCACCCCCGACGCCCTCTGCGAAGGGACCGGCTGGGACCACAAGCGGCGCCGCTTCACCGCCGCCGAGCCGACCGGCGACTGACGCGCACGCGAGCCCGCGGGGCGCGCGCAGCTTCTCGTCACGGGGCCCCTGTCCCGTGACGAGAAGAAATTGAGGCGGGGCGGCGCCGACTGCGCATCGGCACCTCCCTGAGGATCGGGTCGTGACGAACGTGATCCCCTGCTCAGCGCCAGGTCCTCCTTTGCCACCCCAAGGCGGTTTCCCTGTCTGAGTGAGCCCCGCCTCACCTGCCGGTTGATCCGCCGACAGGGTGACATTCATAACAGACGGGGTTCTTCCAATCAAGGCCACCTGAACATAAAGCCCGGCTTACCTTTCGGTCCGGGCTTCCGGCGAGGCCGATCAGGAGACAGCGCCCGTCAGGAGGCAGCGCCGGAGAGGGCGTCGTCGACGGCGACCGGGATCATCGTCGCGGCGTCGGGCCAGGCTCCGGGCAGGTCCTCGGAGGTGAAGCGGCCGGAGTTGATCAGGATCTGCTCGGCGGCGTGCGGGGCGAAGGGCTGCAGGGCGCGGGCGAGCAGGAGGATCGCGGCGACCAGCGCCTCGGCGTCGGCGAGGTCGAGCTGCCCGCGCTTCTTCAGCTGCTTCTCGAACTGCTGGATGCGCTCGAAGAGGCGCGTCAGGTTGCGGATCGACTTGTGCAGCTGCAGCTCGGCGGTGTCGTCGGCGATCCGGTTCAGGCCGTTCTCGCACCAGCCGCGCAGCTTCTGCCGCTGCGGCTCCGTCGCCGCAGCTTTCTCCGGGTCGTGCTTGGCATGGTCGAGCTCGACGAAGCGGTCGTGGGCATAGGTCCAGAAGCCGCGCAGGAATTTGTTGGCGAAGCGGATCGCGGCGTCCGACCAGTTGAGCGTTTTCGCCGGGCCCGCCGCCCAGAGCACCGCGACGCGCACGGTGTCGGCGCCGAACTGGCCGACCAACTCGTCGGGATCGACGACGTTGCCGAGGTGCTTCGACATCTTGCGCCCGTCGGCGATCACCATCTCGTGGAAGAGACAGCCCTCGAAGGGCTCCCCCGCGTCCATGTAGGCGAACTCGCCGTGATCGCGGAGCGCCTTGGTGACGATCCGCTGGTCGAAGACGAAGCCACCCGAGTCCCCGCCCGCGACCAGCCGCTCGGCGGGCAGCCACTTCCGTGACTCGGGGTGGGTGAACATCCGCGTCGCGCGGTCCTCCGGCGGCACCGTCGCGGGAACCCAGAGGAAGAGCGCGTCGAAGTGACAATCGAGCGTGTCGGTCTCCCGCTTCGCCGGGGCGCCGCACGTCGGGCACGCCACGTCGACGAAGTCGGGGCGCTCGGCCAGCGGGTTCCCTTCCCCGGTGGCGACCAGGTCGCGCGGCAGGACCACCGGCAGGTCGGCCTCCGGCACCGGCACCGGCCCGTGCTCGGGACAGTGGACGATCGGGATCGGCGTCCCCCAGGAGCGCTGCCGCGAAATCGAGAAGTCGTTGGCCCGATACCGCTTCGCCGTCCTGGCATCCGTCACAGGCGCGTGTCGATGGGCCGATTTCTCCAGCCCATCTTGAGTTTTCGGCCCATCAACATCCTCGGCCGGGGGCGGGATGCGGCCGGGGAAGCGGACGGCGATGTCGCGGTCGGCCTCGTCCACCGCGGGGATCCCGAGCGCCGCCGTCGGCCCGAAGCGGGCGTCGACCAGCGGCGAGATCAGGACCGGCAGCTCCTCGCCGTCCGGTCCGGGCAGCGAGCGCCCGGTGTCAACCACCGGCACCTCTTTCGCGTCGCGGGCGCTCCGCTCCCAACCGCCGGAGCGCAGCTGCTCGAGCTCGGCGCGCACCCCGTCGCCGCCGATCCAGGCCTCGAGGTCGGGGTGGCGCGGCGAGAGCAGGACGAAGGTCGCGAGCCCGGCGGCGTCGGCGTGCGGGGTGAAGACCGTGAGCGGCCCTCCCGGCCCCTCGCGCTCGAACTCGACCCCGTCGGCGCGCCCGAGGATGTAGCGCTGGGTCGCGAGCGCCAGCTCGTCCCACGGCTGCTCCTCGAGCCGCGGCAGGTTGGCGTCGTTCTCCTCCAGGTAGGGCGTGATCTTCAGGAACCAGGTCGGCCGGCGGATCAGTCGCACCTCGTTGTGACAGCGCCAGCAGGTGCCGCCCTCCTCCACCTGGATCGTCGCCAGCGTCGTCTGGCAGGTGTCGCACCAGTCGACGGTCGCGTCGTCGAGGTAGATCAGCCCCATGTCGTAGAGCGTCAGGAAGAGCCACTGGGACCAGCGGTACTGGCCCTCGTCGGAGCTGTAGAAGACGCGGTCGTAGTCGAAGCTGTAGCCGAGGCGCTTCATCTGCTCCAGCATCCGCTCACCCGACTGGACGACCCACTCGGCGGCGGGCACCTGGCGCTCGATCGCCGCCAGCTCGGCGGGCAGCCCGAAGGCATCGAAGCCGAAGCCCATCAGCACGCTGCGCCCGCGGGCGCGCTGGAACCGCGCGTAGGCATCACCGATCGTGTAATCACGCACGTGCCCCATGTGCAGGTTCCCCGAGGTGAACGGGCTCGAGGACTTGACGTAGACGCCGTGCTCGCCGTCGGGCGGCGGGGCGGGCGCGTCGTAATCGCCGCGCTCGACCCAGGTGGCCTGGCGCGCCGGCTCGATGATCGCGGGGTCGTAGGGCGGCTTGCGCGCGTTCTCGCTCATGCCATCAACGTTAGCTGAGCGGGGAAGAGCTTCCGGCCGACGCCGGGCGCGCGCCGGGCGGCGCTCAGGTGAAGGTCCAGAGCTTGTTGCCGAGGAAGTTGAACGGCATCGCGACGGCGACCGCGATCGCCTGGGCGGCGAGTTCGGAGATCGAGGAGGAGCGGACGAGCAGCTCCAGCACGACCAGGTTGATGATCAGCGCGCCGACGCTGACCACGGTGAAGCGGATCGCCTGCTCGTGGGCAAGCCCCTCCCCCGGGCCGAAGGTCCAGTGGCGGTTCCAGAAGAAGTTGTTGCCGAGCGCGACGAGGAAGGCCCCGACCGCCGCGGCGGCGTGGTAGACGCCGAGGTTGTTGGCGAGGAAGGCGAAGACGACCAGGTTGATGACATAACCGGACCCGCCGACGACGCCGAACTTGAGCAGCTGGATCCAGTTGTCCGGCTGGCGCGCCGCGGCACCGAGCCGCACCGCCAGGCTTTCGTGCCCGCCGCTCATCCGGCCACCGCCCGCGCCCGGGAGACCTCGAACGACGGCGCCGTCTTCGCGTACCTACCGAGGTAGAGCCGCGAGGCGGGCGGGCCGTCGAGCACCACGTTCGTGGCGCCGTAACCGGTCCTCAGGGTGGCTAGTTCTTTGAGGTGGAGCATCACGGGACGGGGCGAGACATAACGGACGATGGTCAGGCGGCCCATCCGCACGACCCCCGCCGGACGGAACGCCGCAGGCAAGTTAGCGCGTCCCTCGGCGACAACGCGCTTGCCGACGAGGTCGACTTCCCGCACGCGTTCGGGGCCACCGAACCAGTGCATCGCGCCGTCTTCGAGGTACCAGCGCAGCGGGTCGCCGGCGAGGCGCCAGCTGACGATCGCGCGCGGCGCCCGGGCCGGGCCGAGCGCGGCGGCGGCACCGCGGAAGTCGAGGCGCTGCAGGTTCGGCGTCTGGGTGACGTAAACGTCGAAGGCGAGCCAGAAGGAGCAGAGGGCGACGGCGACCAGCGTCCCGGCGAGCCGGACGCGGGCAGCGCCGAGCCCCAGGGCGACGACGACCGCGAGCGGCACCAGGGCCGGCAGCAGGTTGCGCTCGACCACATAGTCCTTGCCGACCAGCGCCGCGGCGCCCGCCAGGGCGAGGACGCCGAGCCCGACCGCGAGGCCGAGCGCGCCGCCGCGACGCTCGCGCCGGGTGCCGATGGCGAGCACCACGAGCGCCGCGAGGCCGACGGCGATCGCGGGCAGGACCGCGTACTGGACGCGCGGGGGCTCGCCGATGATGTGCCCGGTTTCCCCGATCAGGAAGCTGACCCCGGTCTGGTAGAAGCGCGTCGACAGCGCTCCGTCGGCGATCCAGCCGATGTGCTTCGGGTTGGCCTGGGCGGCGATCAGGGGTAGCAGCGAGGCGCCGACCGCACCGACCGCCGCCAGCGCAGGCAACAACGCCTTCCAGCGATCGCGCAGCGCCACCGCCAGCCAGACCGCCTCGATCCCGACCGCGAAGAAGGCGAAGTAGTGACTGCCCATGGCGAGCGCCGAGGCCACCGCCCAGAGCGCCAGGTCGCGGCCCCGCCGAGTGTCCAGGGCGCGGACGAAGAAGAGGAACGAGAGCGCGCCGAAGAAGACCAGCAGCGCGTAGGAGCGCGCCTCCTGCGAGTACCAGATCAGCATCGGGTTGAAAGCGAGGAGGCCGGTGAGGACCAGCCCGACGCGGCGGCTCGTCAACTGCCGCCCGATCGCGTAGCCGAGCGGCACGGTCAGTGCGCCGAACAACGCCGACAGCGAGCGGATGCCCCATTCGTCGCGGCCGAACGCCTTCGCCCAGCCCCAGGCCAGGACGTAGTAGAGCGGCGGGTTCGACTCGCTCACCTTCACCTCGTGCAGCATGTGGCCGAAGCTGCCGGGGATCACCCGCATGACCGTGATCACCTCGTCGTGGTGGAAGCTCTGGATGCCGAGGGGGATGAAACGGATCGCCGCGCCGGCGGCGGTCAGGCCGACCAGCGCGAGGACGATGACCCAGTGCCGGGTCGGCGCCGCTTCGTGCGGCTGCGAATCGTCGATCGGGGTCGGGAGACTGACGGTGGTGTCGTGCACAAATCTGGAGATTGCGCCCGCGAGGTAAATCCGTCGTTAAGAACGGTCACGAGTTTCTAAGGATCGCTCTAAGGTTCGCACCGGCTCTTCGGCACCGGCGTCCCCGGGCCGTACGACGGCGGCAGCTGTCCGCCCTGCGCCCAGCGGGTCGGGTGCGCGCTCGTCGCGAAGGCGAGCGTCCCGCCACCGTCGATTTCGCAGTAGTCGAGCCACGGACGGTTGTACGGGTGGCCGCCGAGCTTGAGCGATTCGACGTAGGTCTTCCCGCCCCCGGTGATGATCAACCGCCTGCCGTGGGCGAGGCGCACTTCGGCGCGGCCGAACAGCGGGCTGCCGAGCGCCAGGGTCCCGGCCCCCGGTTGCGCCGGGTACATCCCCAGCGCGCCGAAGATGTACCAGGCCGAGAGCGTCCCGAGGTCATCGTTGCCGGGATACCCGGTCGGGGTCAGCGAGTAGAGGCCGAGGCCGCGGCGGACCGCCTCCTGGGTCTTCCAGGGACGGCGCAGCCAGTCGTAGAGCCAGGGGGTCCCCAGGGTCGGCTCGTTGCCGAGCAGCGCATGGTCGGTGTGGGTCCCTCCCGCGCCGCCGTTCAGCACCCGCAGGAAGGCGTCCAGCCGCGCCGCCGCCTTGGCGGTCCCGCCCATCCGCCGGAAGAGCCCGGCCGGGTCCTGCGGCACCATCCAGGTGTACTGGGCGGCATCGCCCTCGACGAACCCGCCGCCTTCGAGCGGGTCGTAGGCATCGGGGAACGAGCCACCGGAGTAGCGCGGCTCGATCATCTTCGTGGCCGGGTTGAAGAGGTTGCGCCAGTTCGCCGCGCGACCGATGAATTCGGCGTAGGTCGAATCCGCCTCCCCCGCGCCCGCGACGCCCCCCGCCGGGATCCCGCTCCGCGCCGCGAACTGGGCGATCGCGAAGTCGTCGATCGCGTACTCGAGCGTCGTCGCCGCCGACCCCCAGACGGCATCCGGGCTGCCGTAGATCGAGTTGGCGTTGCGCTCGTTCGTGTCTTCGTCGAAGGGCACCCAGCCGAGCCTCAGGTAGGAGTCGAGGCCCTGTCGCTCCAGGTAGGGCCCGTTGGCGCTTTCGCAGGGGGCGGTCGCGCCGCGCAACATCGCCGCCAGCGCGTCGGCGCGGTCGAAGTGGTCGGCGCCGAAAGCAGCCGCGGCGGCGATCATCGGGTCGGCCGAATCACCGACCATCACCATGGACTGCCCGTTCGCATACGGCCACCGGGGCAGGCAGCCGGACTGGTCGGCGTCGGCCAGGAGCGACTGGACCACGTCGGAGGCGCGGCGCGGATCGATCATCGCAAGCAGCGGGATCTGGGTCCGGTAGACGTCCCAGCCGGAGAGGTCGGAGTACTGGGTGCGGCCCCGGGCGCGGTGGACGACGCCGTCCATACCCAGGTAGTTGCCGTTGACGTCGTCGAACGTCCGCGGCGCGAGCAGCGCGTGGTAGAGCGCCGTGTAGAAGGTGCTGACGTTGCGTTCGGAGCCGCCTTCCACGCGGATTTTGCCGAGCGCCGCTTCCCAGTGGTGCCGCGCCGCCGAGCGGATCGCGCCGAAGGCGTGGCCTTCGCTTTCGGCGTCGAGGGCGGCCTGGGCGCCTTCGACGCTGACGAAGGAGATGCCGACACGGACCGCGACGGTGCGGTTCTTGGTCGTGTCGAAGGTCGCGTAGGCGCCCGCCCGTGCCGAGACGCTCGGGTTCTGCGGCGGCCCCTGGGCGTTGGAGGCTGCGGTGCTCCCGGGTTCCAGCTTCCCTTCGGTCCAGGTCCCCGACGCCGCGAAGGACCGGGTGAAGCGCGCCGCGAAGTAGACCTTGTAGCGGGGGCGTTGTCCGCAGAAGAGCCCGCTGGAGGCGCTTCCGGTGATTTCGCGGGCGGCAGGGTTCAGCTGGACCGCGGCTTCGTCGTCGGGCTCGGCGCTGCCGCCGGCGTTGATCAGCACGCTCGCATGGGGGTTGGCGGGGAAGGTGAAGCGGCCGAAGCCGGTCCGCGTCGTCGCGGTCAGGGCCACGCCGATCGCGCCCCCGTGCCGCGGCCGCAGCCGCACCGCGTAATACCCGGGTTCGGCCTGCTCGCCGCCGTGGGAGAAGCCGGGCTGGAAGAGCCCCGACAGCCCCTTTCCGGCCACCGGCGTGGGCGAGCCGGTGAGCGGCTCGGTGGTCGGCAGGAACGGGAAGTCGCCGTAGACCCCGCAGCCCGCCCCGCTCAGGTGGGTGAGGCTGAAGCCGGACAGATGGTGGTCGCGGTAGTCGTAGCCACCGGACTTGCCGGGCGTCGTGTCCGGGCTCCACTGGACCATCCCGAACGGCTGCGTGGCGCCGGGGAAGTTGTGGCCGCCGCCGAAGGTCCGCGCTCCCGGCGCCGTCCCGGCGAACAGGTCGACCTGCGAGGCGGGGCCCGCGAGCGCCGCTCCGGCCGAGGTCAGCCAGAGCGCCAGGGCCAGGGCGATGGTATTTCTGAGGTTACGCGTAATGTTCGGGTCGCATGCGGCTGAGGAAGGCAACGTTCGCGGCGCTCGTCGTGACCGGCGCGGTGGTCGCGGCGGCGATCGTATTCGGCGGCCGTGATAACACTGAACACGCGAATGCGGCGGTCGAAGCGGCGCCGGGCGTGCCGACCGTCTCGATCGTCTCGCCGCGCAACGGCGAGGTCCAGGCCAACCACGCGGTGGTGGTGAAGCTCGGCATCGAAAACTTCGAACTGGCGCCGCGGAGCTTCAACTCGGAACCGCAGCTCGGCCAGGGCGCGATCCGGTTCTCACTCAACCGGGTCCCCAACTGCGTCAACCCCCAGAAGCTGAAAAGAGCGATTACCAGCCCGCTCGGCAACGAACGCCTCAAAGGCGCCTCGATGGACTCCGCCAGATACGCGGGCCCGAACGGCATCCTGGCCGAAGAACTGGGCACCGAAGGCAAGTTCTCCCCCGCCACCCGGCCGGAGATCTTCTACCACGGGCTGCCGCCGGGCTTCTACCGCCTCACCGTCACCCTCGCCCAGAACAACCTGTCGACGACGCCCTATCACGCCGTCACCAACTTCCAGATCGCGCAGAAACCCGGGCACCATCAGAAAAAATGCCCGGCGGGCTACGTCTCGAGCGCCAAAGCGGCCGAAAAGCTGTAAGAGTCCAATACTTCACTTTGTATAGTCGGTGGGATGCGTACGTACCGCCGGCTGATGGGCTTCCTTCGTCCCTACCGGGGACAGCTATGGGGGTCGCTCATCTTCGCCTGGGCGGCGATGGGGATGACGGTGCTGATCCCGTGGCTGGTCGGCCGCGCGGTGAACGCGATCGAGGCCGGCGACAAGCCGGAACTCCTCCCCCTCGCGCTGGCGATCCTCGGTGCCGCGATCCTGCGCATGGGGCTCACCGTGGTGCGCCGCCTGGTCGCCGGGAAGGTCTCGTTGGGGGTGGAATTCGACCTGCGCCAAATGTTCTACGCCCACCTGCAGAAGCTCGAGCTCGGCTTCTTCGACACCCAGCAGACCGGCCAGCTGATGTCGCGGGCGACGGTCGACCTGCAGGCGATCCGCTTCTTCCTCGGTTACGGGCTGATCTTCATCACCCAGACCCTGTTGACGATCGCCCTCGCCTCGACGGTGATGATCATCATCAACCCGCTGCTCGCGGTGCTCGCGCTGATCCCGGCGCCGTTCGTCGTCTGGGTCGCCTCGCGGTACAACCGGGTCTCGCGGCCCGCCGTCCAGGAGGTCGCCCAGCGGGTCGCCGAACTGACGGCGGAGGCGGAGGAGAACGTCTCCGGGATCCGGATCGTCAAGGCCTTCGCCCGCGAGGAATTCCAGCTGCACCGCTTCCAGCGGGCGGTCAAACGGGTCTTCGACCAGTCGATCTACTCGACCCGGCTACAGGCCACCTTCAGCCCACTGATCGGGCTCCTCCCGCAGCTGGGGGTCGCGCTCGTGCTGCTGGTCGGCGGCCGGATGGTGATCGAAGGCAACCTCAACCTCGGCAACTTCACCGCCTTCTACACCTACCTGGTGATGCTGGCGGGGCCGCTGCGGATGCTCGGCGTCGCGATGGGGATGGCGCAGCGGGCGGTCGCCTCGGGCAACCGGATGTTCGAGATCATCGACCGCGAACCGACGATCCAGAGTCCCGCCCACCCGGTCGAGCTGCCGGACGGCGGCGGGCGGGTGGAGCTCCGCCACGTGACCGAGCAATACGCGGCGGCGCCGGGCTCCGACCACGAGTCGGTCCCCGCCCTGCACGACGTCTCGCTGGAGGTCGACGCCGGGAGGACGGTGGCCCTGGTCGGCCCGTCGGGAGCGGGCAAGACGAGCCTGGTGGCGCTGATCGCGCGCCTGTACGACCCGACCGAGGGCACGGTGCTGGTCGACGGGGTCGACGTCCGTGACGTCGAGGTGGAGAAGCTGCGGGCCGCGGTTGCCTTCGTCGCCGACGACAGCTTCCTCTTCACCGCCTCGGTCGCCGACAACATCGCCTACGCGCGCGGCGCGGCGACCCGGGCGGAGATCGAAACGGCGGCGCGCCTGGCCCAGGCCGACTCCTTCATCCAGGAACTGCCGGACGGCTACGACACCCGGGTCGGCGAGCGGGGCCTGACCCTCTCGGGCGGTCAGCGTCAGCGGGTGGCGATCGCCCGCGCCCTGCTGGCCGACCCGCGGATCCTGATCCTCGACGACGCCACCTCCTCGGTCGACGCGACCACCGAGGCGGCGATCAAAGCGGGGCTGCGCGAGGCGATGACCGGACGGACCACCTTCATCATCGCCCACCGCCTCTCCACCGTCTCCCTCGCCGACGAAATCATCGTGCTCGACCACGGCGCGATCGTCGACCGCGGCACGCACGAGGAGCTGATGGAGGGCTGCGGTTTCTACCGCGAGATCGCCGAGCACGGCCTCGCCGACTCGGTCTTCCTGCAGCGCGACCTCGAAGACCGCGAGGAGATGGCACGCCTGTGAGCATCGACCGGAAAGCCGACGAGGAGCGCGAGCGGGAGGCGGCGCCGGAGTCCGAGGCGGAGCGCGAGGCGGACGCGGCGCCGGAGTCCGACGAGCGCGCGGGGGACGCGGCGCCGGATTCCGACGAGCGCGCGGCGGACGCGGCGCGCGCCGAGGATGCCGACGAGGCGCGGCTCCAGAGCCCGCTCGGCAACATCGCGCTGCTCTTCGGCGCGCTCTGGCGGCTGGTCCGCGGTCAGGATCAGCGTGGCCGCAAGGTGCGCTGGATGATCGGCCTTTTGCGTCCCTACCGCGGGCGGATGGCGCTGATGTTCCTGGCGCTCCTGGTCGAGACCGGCGCCGGCCTGGCGCCCCCGTTCCTGGCCGGGCGGGCGATCGACGCCGGGATCCGGGCGAACGACCTGAGCGCGCTCGACTGGATCGTCGGCGCCTTCGTCGCCGTCTCGATCCTCTACGCGCTCGGGACCTACGCCGAGACCTACCTCGTCGGCTGGGTCGGCACGCGCACCCTCCAGGACCTCCGCGAGCACATCTTCGTCCACCTCCAGGGCATGTCGATCGGGTTCTTCACCCGCAACAACCCGGGCGTGCTGATCTCGCGGATGACCAACGACGTGGAAGCGCTGCAGCAGCTGGTCACCACCGGGGTCGTGACGATCTTCTCCTCCAGCCTGACCCTGATCGGGGTGGTCGTGATCCTGCTCCTCCTCGACCTCAAGCTGGCGCTGATCACCTTCATCACCTTCCCGCTGCTGGCGATCGCCAGCTTCATCTTCCGGATCGTCTCGGCCGGGGCCTACCGGGCGACGCGCGAGCGGATCGCCGCCGTCACCGCCTACCTGCAGGAGAGCCTCAGCGGCGTGCGGGTGGTGCGCAGCTTCGGCCAGGAGCCGCGCCACGTCGACGAGATGACCGAGCTGAACGAGGCCAACCGGGCGGTCAACATGAAGACGGTCTACCTGAACGCGTCGTACTTCCCGGCGGTCGAACTGCTCGCCGCGATCGGCACCTCGGTGATCCTCCTCTACGGCGGCTCGCAGGCGATCAACGGGGCGATCGAAGTCGGCATCGTCGTGTCCTTCGTCGGCTATCTGTCCACCTTCTTCGAACCGATCCAGGAACTCTCCCAGCTCTACACGACCTACCAGCAGGGGATGGCGGCGCTCGACAAGATCTTCGACCTGCTCGACACTGACGCCGACATGGTCGACGCACCGGGGGCGATCGACCCCGGGCCGATCCGCGGCGAGATCGAGCTCGACGACGTCTGGTTCTCCTACGCCGCCAAGCCGGTGCCCGACGACTCGTGGGTGATGGAGGGGATCGACCTGCACGTGCCCCCGGGCCAGACCCTGGCGCTGGTCGGGGCGACCGGGGCGGGCAAGTCGACCTTCGCCAAGCTGGTCGCGCGCTTCTACGACCCGCAGAAAGGCCGCGTGCTGGTCGACGGCCACGACCTGCGGGGCGTGCAACAGCGGGCGCTGCGGCGCCAGCTCGGGATCGTCCCCCAGGAGGGCTTCCTGTTCAGCGGCAGCGTGCGGGAAAACGTCGCCTTCGGCCGACCCGAGGCGAGCCTCGAGGAGATCGAGGCGGCGATCGCCACGGTGGGCGCGACGGAGTTCGTCGACGAGCTTCCGGACGGGATCGAGACCCAGGTCGGCGAGCGCGGCGTCCAGCTCTCGGCCGGCCAGCGCCAGCTGGTCGCCTTCGCCCGCGCACTCCTTGCCGAACCCCGGATCCTGATCCTCGACGAGGCGACCTCGAACGTCGACGTTCGAACCGAGAAAACGATCGAGAAAGGCCTCGAACTCCTCCTCCACGGCCGCACCGCGATCGTCATCGCCCACCGCCTCTCAACGATCCGACGTGCCGGGATGATCGTCGTGCTCGAACACGGAAGGATCGCCGAGCAGGGCACCCACGAGGAGCTGATCGCCGCGAACGGCGTCTACGCGAGGTTGTACGGAGCGTGGGAGGAGAACGCGGTGGCATAGTCGACGGCACCGACCCGCGGGGAGACGTTGCGGGCGGCACCCAGAAGGGATGGGGCCTTGGGGAGCAGTCATCCGTCCGGGAAGAGACGGACCCCCGAGGTTGTCACCCGTAGGCGGAAAGGGATGGGCCCCCCGGAGCCGGCGCCCGTAAGGGAAAGGGATGGGCCCCCCGGAGCTGTCGCCCGTAGGGAATGGGATGAGCCCCTGAGGCCGGCGCCCGTAAGGGCAAGGGATGGGCCCCCGAGGCCGGCGCCCGGAGGAAGGGCCCCGACCCCTGAAGCTGTCGCCCGTGGGAGAGAAGGGATGAGGCCCCCTGAGGCTGTCGCCCGCAGGGGAAAGGAATGCGGCCCCTCAAGCTGCCGCCCGGGCGGCAAGGGATGCGGCCGTCTCGTCCACGGCCCGGGCAGGCTGTGGCCGTGGCCGAGACGGCCGGGGGTGCGGGGAGCGGGCGGGGGGAACACGGAAGGCCCCCCGCGGGAGGATGCGGGCGGATCCCTCACGCGAGGGACACGGGGGGTCCCGCGGACCCCCGTGATCCCGGCCCCGGGGGCCGGAGGGTGCGACCGTTCCGGACGGGACCGTCACGGATCCGTGATCTCGTCACGGAGATGCCGGGAACGTCACCCTTCCTCCCGACCCTTCCATTGCCCAAGGATCTCCGTGTTTAGTTTCGGTTGCACAGCAACCGAAACTCGACGCGCGTCCCACGGACCCCCCGATCCCGGCGCCCCGGGGGCCGGAGGGTGCGACCGTTCCGTGACGGATCCGTCACGGAAGAGGGACCTCGTCACGAAGACGCAGGGAACTCCACCCTTCCTCCCGTGTTGTCCAACCGTCACGGACGCGCTGCGTGGGTTTTCCACCGTATAGGGGGGTCGATACACGCAGCGCGTTCCCGGGCCCTCTCCCGAGGCCCGAAAAGATTCCGTACTTTGACCCTGCCATGGCAGGGTCAAAGTACGGAACGCGTTCCCGGGCCTTCTTTCCGGGCCCGGGAACGGACCGAAGGGTCCCGAGAGGGTGACGTTCCCGGCGTCTTCGTGACCGATCGGGGCGAGGCGTGGACCCTCCCGCACGGACCCGTCACGGAAGTCCGACCTCGTGACGTCCCTGTCCCGCCTTTTTCACGACCCCTCCCGTCCCTGTGTCGTCTTTTTCACGACCCCCTCACGTCCCGGGCGCCTCATGGCGCTCACAGCCTGCCAGGAGCGCCATGAGGCGCCCGGGACCATCTCGGACGGGTGGGGTGGCCGGGGTCGGGGAGACACCTCGGACGGGTGTGGGGCCTCGGACGGGTGTGGGGGTCGGGGTCGCGCCGTCACGCGCACCCGCGCCGCATCTCGGACGGCCGCGGGGGCCAGGACCGCTCCGCAACTCGGACGGCCACACGGGCCGGGGTCGGACCCGCACCTCGGACGGCCGCAGCGGCCGGGACAGGGAGGCATCGCGCCACCCGCCCCGCCCACGAGCAACACCCGCGCCGCCCCGCTCCCTCAGCCTGGGCCGATGCCGCCGGATTTCCCGCCGGTTTCCGGAGTCGATTCTTCCGGGGCCCTTTCGATGCCGCCGCCGGCGCCGCCCGTTTCCGGGGCGGCTTCTTCTTCGGGCACGAATTCTTCTTCGGGTGCCGCTTCTTCTTCGGGCACGAATTCTTCTTCCGGGGCCACTTCGATCCCGCCGGATTCTTCTTCCGGGACGACTTCTTCGGTGCCGCCGCTCGATTCGGGGGCGACGACCGGGGCGTGTGGCCCTTCGCTGCATTCTTCGAAGCCGTAGATCGCGGCCTGCTGCTGGAATTCTTCGACCGCCGGGACCGCGGCCTGGGAGGCTTCTTCGAGCAAGGCGACGTTTTCCTTCTCGGCCGCGGCTTTGACTTCGTTCTCGTTCATCGCCAGTCGTTCGGCGGCGCCCATGAATTCGGAGTAGCCGTCGATTTCGCTCGGCTGGCCGAGCCGCTGGAGGCTCTGGACCATGCCGCTGTAGAGGTTGGCGATCTGCGTGGTCTGGCTCGACGCTTCGGCTGCCGATTCGCCGACCGAACCGACCGCGGTGTTGACCTCCCCGCAGATCGCATCGCCCTGGCTGATGAACTGGGCCTTGGTCAATTTGGCCGCCGTTTCTTCCGGCGGCGGCTTCTTGGTCGTGGTCGACGAGCTGCCCCCACCGCCGCAGCCGGAAGCCACGAGGACGATCGCCAGCAACGCCGGCAGGGCAAGGACAAGGGACTTCGACCGCATAAGAAAGATCGACGCTAGCAACGGCGTCGGATCACTGCGCCCCAGGGACTCGAACCCCGACTACCTCGTCCAGAGCGAGGCGTGCTGCCATTACACCAGGGCGCAACGCGACCTCGCAGGATAGTCAAGGGGCCGCCCGGCGTGATCCGCGGCGGCCGCGCGGGCGCTCTGGTGCGCTCAGCCGAGCGCGGAGAGGTCGGCGTCGGCGTCACCGATCTGTGCCGTGGCGGCCGCGACGTCGACACCGTCGGCGAGCAGCCGGCGGGCCTCGGCGAGGTCTTCGGAGCGACCTACGCTGAGGCAGCCGGCCACCTTGCCGTCCTTCAGGTACCAGACCGAGAACTCACCGTCGGCGCGGGATCCGCGCCAGATCTCCTCATCCCAGTCGACCGCCGGGCCGACGTACTCGAGGCTCGCCCAGTCGGCCAGATCGCTGAAGAAATAGGGGACGACGTCGTAGTCGGCGTCGGCGCCAAGCATGTTGCGGGCGGCGTGCATGCCCTGCTGCATCGCCACGTCCCAGTGCTCAACCCGGATCCGCCGGCCGTGGACGACGCTCTCGTAGCTGCAGACATCGCCCGCTGCGTAGATGCCCGGCGCGGAGGTCCGGAGCCTCGGGTCGCAGAGGATCCCGTTGTCGACCTCGAGCCCGGCGCGCTGAGCCAGCATCACATCGGGTTTCACCCCCGCCCCGACCACTACGAGTTCGCAGTCGAAGCTACGGCCGCTCTCGGTCAGCACGGCGCTGACCCGGCCATCACCCTCGAACGCGCACACCGCCTCGCCGCCGACGAAGGTCACGCCGTGCTCTTCGAGCCCCGCCTGGAAGAAGCGCCCGGCATCGTCGCCAAAGGTGCGCGAGAGTGCCACGTCCTCGAACGCCACCATGGTGCAGTGCGCCCCGGTGGCAGCCAGCGAGGCCGCCACCTCGGCGGCGATGTAGCTGCCGCCGACCAGCACCACCCGCTCCGCCGCCTTGGCGTCCTCACGGATCGCATCGGCGTTGCCGTAGGCACGCAGGTAATGGATGCCCTCGTTCTCGGCCCCCTCGAGGCGCAGGATGTTGACGTTCGCCCCCGTCGCCAGCAGCGCCTGGCCGAAGGCGACCTCCTCGCCGCCCTGGATCTTCGCCGTCTTCGCCTCGGCGTCGATCGACATCACGTTCTTCCCGGTCAGCAGCTCGACGCCGTTCTCCTCGTACCAGGAGGGCTCGTTGACGTAGGCCTCGGCGCGCTCGGCGTCGCCGCGCAGGTACTCCTTGGAGAGCGGCGGGCGTTCGTAGGGCGGCTCAGGCTCGCGCCCGGCCAGCAGGATCGACCCGTCCGCCCCCTGCTTGCGCAGCTCGGCGGCACAACTGGCGCCGGCCAGACCGCCACCGACGAGGAGGAAGTCGACCTCGCGGTCAGCCACCGGTCACCCCGCCGTCTCCATCGGGTCCGAACAACACCTTCAACTCGTCCTCCTTACCCGGATCGAGGACGGCCAAGACCTCGTCGCCCTCTTCCAGCACCGTATCGGCGGTCGGCACGAAGCCCTTGCCCGCCCGCAGCACCGAGATCAGCAAGCTGCCTTCCGGCATGTGCAGGTCGCCGACCCGGCGCCCGGTCACGCCGGAGTCCTTGCCAAGCAGCATCTCGATGATCTCCAGCTGCTCCTCCTGCAGGTCGAGCAGGTGGACCAGCCCGTACTCGGGCACCTCGTGCTCCAGCAGCCGCAGGATGAGGTCGGTCGCCGAGACCGACGGCTTGATCCCGAGCAGGTCGAAGTGCTGGCGGTTCCGCGGGTTGTTGACGCGGGCGATGATCTGGTCGACCAGGTACTTCTCCCGCGCCACCTGGCAGATCAGCATGTTGTCCTCGTCGTCGCCGGTCACCGCGATCACCATGTCGGCGCGCTGGATACCGGCCCGCTCGAGCACCCACAGCTCCGAGGCGTCGCCATAGCTGACGTTGTGCTCGAGCTCCTGCTCGACCGTCATATAGCGACGTCGGTCGTTCTCGATCAGCGTCACCTCGTGGTCTTTCTCCAGCAGCTCGCGGGCCAGGTTCCAGCCGACCTTCCCCGCACCGACGACGATGATGTACACGCGCGCCCCCTACCCGTTCCCGCGCCCGGCGCTGTCGCGCACCGCGGTCTCCAGCATGTCGATGGCCACCCGGGTCGGACAGACCGTCTGCAGGCCCTGCCGCGCGTACCACTCGGCCCGCAGCGGGTCGAGGACGCGGGCGATCACGGTCGGCACGTCATAACGGCGTTGGGCGATCTGGGCGATGATGATGTTGGTGTTGTCGCCGTCGGTCGAGGCGATGAAGACGTCGGCCTGATCGATTCCCGCGGCCTCCAGGGCCTCGGCCTCGAGGCCCGCCCCGACCGTGAACTGGCCGCCGAGGTCCTCCCAGCTCTTCTCCAGGCCCACCTCGAGGCGGGCGTGGGACTCGGGGTCCTCGTCGAGGGCCGAGACGGTGTGCCCCTCACGGAGCATCGCCCGGGCGACGGAGCTGCCGACACGGCCACAGCCGACGATCAGGATGAACATTCGGCGGATACTAGGCGGAGCGACGGCTGCGCGCCGGCACGACCCCCGGCGGCGCGGCGGGCGCCGAGGATCGTGTCGGTCGGCCGCCGGCCTAGCCGAAGGTGGCGGAGAAGGACACCGGGTCGAGCGCTTCACCCGCCTTGTACCGACCCCACGCCGCGGCGCCCGCCGCCGTCAGGGTGGCGGGAACTCCTTGCCAGCTGATCGTCCTGCCGTCTGCGCTGAGGGTCGAGGCGACCGAACCGATGCCGAGCGTCGCGAACGGGACGGCGGTCGCCGTGCCGATGTCGACGAACAATTCGCCGGTCGGGCCCTGGAACCGGATCGACGGGTTGGCGAAGGTCCAGCCCTTGCCTTCCTTGCCGAAGGTCATCGTCCCGGCGGTCTGCAGCGAATAGCGGTCGGCGTCCCCGTAGAGCCCGTCCTCGAACGTGCCGCTCGCGAACGGGAACTCGTAGAAGCCCGCGGGCAGGAAGTCGTTCGACTTCAGCACACCGGGACCGGCGAGCGCTTCGCCGCTGGCCCCGCCCCCTTGGCCGCCGAGGATGAACTGACGCCAGTCGTTCGAGATGCCCCAGTCGACGTGACCGCCGGCCAGCGGCACCGCGGGCGCCATCATCGGCTTCGCCTGGCCGCCGAGCCCACCGGTGCCCGCCGCGCCATGTTCGATGTGGACACCGAAGCGCTTGTGCAGGACGTGCCGCCCCTGCTCGGTCAGCTTCAGACCCGAACCGCCCAGGCGCACGCTGCCGGCGACCGGATCGACTGCGGCGGCCTTACCGCTCTGCAGGACCGGGATCAGCGCGCCGCCGGGGAAGGTGCCGGCGATGATCGTCGAGCTCGGCTGCACGATCATCTCCAGCCCGGTGATGCGGACCCGCTTGCCCTTGGTGTTGGGGATCCGCAGGGCGACGCTGCCTTCGAGGAAGACGACCGGTTCGGGGCCGGAGAAATCGATGTTGGTGACCGGGAAGATCGTCCGCGTCGCCTTGTTGACGCGAACCTGCTTGGCGCCGCCATAGGCGAACGCCTTGAGCGCACGGCCGTTTTCCCAGCCTCCGCGCTTCACTTTGATCCGCAGCTTGAGATTCGCGTTGCCGCTGCTCGGCGTGGGAGCCGCCGGCGCCGGCGCGGGCACCGCAAGCGCGACGGCCCCGAGCAGGGCGAGCCCGGAGACGACAACGGATCGAAGGTGTGGATAACCCAACCTCTCTACAGCCGACCTCAAACGCACCAACGTCCTCCCCTCAATTGAACTCTGCTTTTGCCTGGATCGGCCGCCCGTATGAGGCGACCTACCGAATTTTCGCGGCGCGAGAGTAGCCCACGCCCAGGGATCCCGATGTGACCAGGAGGAGACCTGCACGAGAACTTCCACAAAAGGGCGGGCGGCGTGGCCCAGGGCCGAGTGGCCGTCCGCGGTGCGGCCCGATCCAGGCCCCGACCATCCCTCCCGTCCGCGATCGGCCGACCCCGACCTCCCGCGACCCGTCCGAGGCGACGTCCCGGCCGTCCGGGTTGGGATCCACCCCGGGCCCTGCCCCGACCCCTGCCCTGCACCCGTCCGAGATGGGTCCGAGGGATGTGCCCCAGCCCTGGCCGGGGCGCCCGTCCGCGTCGCGACCCCGGCCACCCTGTCCGTCTGAGATGCCGCCCGACCCCGGCCCCCGCACCCGTCCGAGATGGTCCCGGGCGCCTCATGGCGCTCCTGGCAGGCTGTGAGCGCCATGAGGCGCCCGGGACGGGAGGGGGTCGTGGGAAGGCGGGAACAGGGACGGGAGGGGGTTCGTGAAAAAGACGACACAGGGA
>JAFDWO010000144.1 GCA_018268415.1 Actinomycetota bacterium
GGAGTCGTGGCACTCCCGTGAGCCTCCGTGGTACTCCCGTGACGGACCTGTGGCGCTCTCCCGAGCCTCCCGCGGGCCTTCCTCCGTCGCCTCCATACCCGGCCGTCCCGGCCACGGCCACAGCCTGCCCGGGCCGTGGACGGGACGGCCGCATCCCTCGCGCCTCCGGGCGACAGCTTGAGGGGGCCTCATCTCTTGCCGCGGGGCTCGTCGAGCCCGATCATCTTTCGCCCCAGACGGGGGGTTTCTTCCGGGTGGGAGCGTGGTTAGAGTCGCGCGCATGCCTACCTTGCCGAAGTTCCGACCACTGTTCGTCCTCGCGGCCCTCGCCGCACTCCTGGCGGTCCCCGCCGCGGCGCAGGCGACCCTCGCCTACACGAAGAACATCTACCACCAGCACGTCTACGTCGCCGCGAACGACGGCAAGGGGGCCAAGGAGATTGGCCCCGGCTTCAACCCACGCGTTTCGCCGAACGGCGATCTCGTCGCCTTCGAACGCGAAGGCAAGGGTCACGCGCCCGAAATGAAGCTCTACGACGTCACCACCGGGAAGACGAAGACGATCTTCTCGCCCTGGCGCGAATCGTTCACCTTCGCCTGGTCGCCCGACTCCACCATGGTCGCGGCCCTGCGCGGCGGCGAACTCGGCAGCCGCTCGCTCTACGTGGTCGACGTCGAAACCGGCAAGCTGACCAAGATCGCGACCGGTTATTTCAACGGGGTGAGCTTCTCTCCCGACAGCAAAGAACTGGTCTTCGGCCTCGCCCAGAGCCAGGCCTACCCGGCCAAGACCGACATCATCCGCGGTTCCGTCGAAGGCGGTCCGACCTCGCCCCTGACCCATGACAACATCTCCGCCTGGCCGCTCTGGGGCCCGCACGACCAGATCGTCTTCGCCAAGCAGCTGAACGCGAAGCAGCGCAAGTACGGTCCGAAGAACGACCTCTTCCTGATGAACCCGGACGGCAAGGCGGTCAAGCGCCTCACGCACACCAAGGTCGATCAGCTCACCGTGGGGCTCTTCCCGACCGCCTGGTCGGAATCGGGCAACCAGCTCCTGACCGAGTACCAGGGTCAGGACACCAGCTACGCGGTGACCGTCAACCCGAAGACCGGGGCGGAAAAGAACCTGAGTCCGGGGAACTCCGAGACCGGCTTCGTCGGCGTCGCCCTGACGCCCGACGGCAAGACCGTGCTCGGCTACCTGGGCGGTTACGAAGGCCCCGGCTCGAAGCTGCGGGTCGTCTCCGTCCCCTACAAGGGCGGCAAAGCCAAGGTCCTCGTGAAGGGCGGCTTCGCGCCGTCCTGGGGCGGCTGATCCGATGATCAGGCTGAAGGGACTCGCCGCCCTCCTCACGGTCGCCGCGCTGCTGGCGCTGCCGGCGGCCGCGGGGGCGACGCTTTCCTACACGAAGGGGATCCAGAAGCCGCGCGCCTACGTCGCCGAAGACAACGGGACGGGGGCGCGGCAGATCGGTCCCGGCCGCAACTCGCATGTCTCGCCGAACGGCGAATGGGTCGCCTACGAACGCGAATCGTCGAGCGGGACCAGCGAACTGCGGCTCTACCAGGTCGATATCCACAAGGGCGAGCGGCTGCTGAACCCCTGGGCCGAAAGCTTCGTCTTCGCCTGGTCACCCGACTCGACCAAGCTCGCCGCGATCACCGGCGGCGTGCGGGGCAAGCGGACCCTGCTCGTGATCGAAGCCAAATCGATGCGGCGCGAAAAGGTGGCGACCGGCTACTTCAACGGCGTCAGCTTCTCGCCGGAAAGCGACGAAATCGTCTACGGCGTGTCGCAGACCGAAGACACGCTGAAGAGCGATGTCTTCCGCTACAAGCTCGGCGGCGCGGCGCCCAAGGCGCTGACCAAGGGCAAGGTCTCGGCCTATCCGCTCTGGGGGCCGAAGGGCCAGATCGCCTTCGCCCGCCAGCTCGGCGGCAAGCAGCGCAAGTACGGACCGGCGAACCAGCTCTTCGTGATGAACGACGAAGGGCAGCAGGTCAGCCAGCTGACCCACACCAAGGTCAACCCCCTCGCCCAGGGCCTGATCCCGGTCGCCTGGTCGAGCAACGGCGCGCGCCTGCTCACCCAGTTCGGTGGCCAGGACCAGAGCTACGCGGTCGCGGTGAGCACCATCACCGGGGCGGAAAAGAAGCTGTCGAAGAACCCCGAGATGGGGCTCCTGGGCGCCGCCCTCTCGCCCGACGGCGCGACGATCCTCGGCACCGTCGGCCTCGGCTTCGGCGGCAACCCGCACCCGAAGGTCGTCACCGTGCCCTGGGGTGGCGGCCCCGAAAAGGTCCTCGTCCCCGGCGGTTACGAGCCCTCCTGGGGCGGCTGAGCCCCGCGCCGCCCGCAGAAGTTCCCGCATACCGGGGACTTCTGCGGGCGTGCTCATCGAGGCTTTAGGGCCTCCCTATAATTCGCGGCGCCCTGCAAACCCGTCGCGCGCCCGCTCGAAGAAGGCGCGGATTCCGGGAGGTAGACATGCCCAGTCGTCAGCCAGGTGCCCCGGTCGAGCGTTACTCGCCGGAGCGCCCATACAAGCCACTGGTTTCACCGCCGAGCGTCGAAGAGAACGATGCCTGCGCGATCTACGCGTCCGTGCGCAAGGACGCGACGCCCAGTCACGAACCGATCGCGCTGGCGATCCCGGCGCTGCAGAAGATGCTCCACCGCGCCGGCAACGTCGACGGGGAGGGTGACGGCTGCGGCCTGATGCTCGACCTGCCGCGGAAGATCTGGGCCGAGGAGGTCCGGGTCGGTGGCCATGACCCGGCGCTGACGCTCGACGACGCGTTCGCCGTCGCCCACGTCTTCATCGAGCGGTCCCGGTCGCCGGAGAAGGTCAAGCACGACGCCCGCGAGCTGCTCGCCGAGGGCGGCTTCCGGATCCTCGCCGAGCGCGAGGGCAAGGTCGACTCGACCGCGCTCGGGCCGACCGCGCGCGAGGAGGAGCCGATCTTCTGGCAGGTCGCCGGGCTGGTCAGCGAGGCCGAGAATCGCGATGCGGTCGTCTTCGAGCTGCTGCTCGAGCTGGAGCGCCGCCTCGGCGTTCACGTGCCCTCCTTCTCCGGGACCACCTGCGTCTACAAGGTGATGGGCGCGCCGACCGTGCTCGGCGCCTACTACCCGGACCTCACCGACCCGCGCTTCGAGACCGTCGGCGCCTTCGGCCACAACCGTTACTCGACCAACACCTGGCCCTCGTTCAAGCGGGTGCAGCCGTTCTCGGCGCTCGGCCACAACGGCGAGATCAACACGATCGAACAGCTGCGCCAGGAGGCGAAGATGCTGGCGGTCGCGATCACCCCCGGTGCCTCGGACTCCCAGGACCTGAACCTGACGATCGACACGATGGTCAGTCGCGAGGGGCTCTCGCTGGCGGAGGCGATGGAGATGGTCCTGCCGCCGATCGTCGACGTGATCCGCGGGCTGCCGGAGGAGCTGCGTGGCTTCTACATGTACCTGCACCAGACGATGGGGCCGTTCGCCCAGGGCCCGGTCGCGCTGATCGCCCGCCACGGCGACGAATGCGTCTTCTCCGCCGACGCGATGGGCCTGCGCCCGCTGTGGAAGGTGGAGACGGAGACCGACTTCGTCTTCAGCTCCGAGCCCGGCGTCGTCCCGGTCCGCAAGATGGTCTCCGAGCCGCAGCCGATGGCGCCCGGGGAGAAGGCGATGGTGATGATCGACCGCGCCGCCCGCGCCTCGTCCCTGCACCCGCACGCGGAGATGCTGCGGGTGGTCAAGGAGCGCTGGCTGGCACGTAACGGGGTCGACTCGGTGGCGCCGTACGGGCGCGCGCTGGAGTGCGGCGGGCCGCTCGAGGGCGCCGACGTTCCCGGCTACTCGGAAGCCGGCCCGGCCGAGCCGGTGAAGGTGGAAGACCGCATCCTGGCGGGCTTCGGCTGGCAGCGCGACGACGTGAAATTGGTCCAGCAGATGGCCTCCAACGGGGCCGAGCCGGTCGGCTCGCTCGGCTATGACGGTCCGCTGGCGGCGCTCTCGCCGGAGCGGCAGAACCTCGCCGATTACTTCAAGGAGACGGTTGCCGTGGTCACCAACCCGGCGTTGGACCGCGAACGCGAGCTGGAGCATTTCTCCACCCGCACGCTGTTCGGCCGGCGGCCCTCCCTGGACTCGGCGGCGGAGGACACGGCGACGGTCGAAACCGCCTTCCCGGTGATCCTCGGCGGGCACCACGGCCTCGCGCCGCTCTCCGACAAGACCTACCGGAAGATCGCCCGTGGGCACCACACCTACCTGCTCGAGGACCTGTGGGAGGAGTTCCGCGGCCGCGCGGCCGCGGTGGACATCTCCCTGCTCGAGTCGGAGACGACGGCGGGGGCGATCGAGCGGATCAAGCACGAGGCCGTCAAGAAGGTCCGCAACGGGGCGGAGCTGCTGATCCTCACCGACCGCACCGTCTACGACGGCGAGCGGCGCTATCTCGACCCGCACCTGGCCACCTCGGCGGTTGACCAGGCGCTGAAGCAGTTCAAGGTCGAGCGCGGCGAAGTCAACCTGCGGCGGCGCTGTGGGATCGTCCTGCGCTCCGCGGCCCTGCGCAACGTCCACGACGTGATGCTGGCACTTGGGCTCGGCGCCAACGGCGTCTGCCCCTACGTGATGATCGAAGTGATCTGCGTCGAGGACTACGAGAAGGACGTCGGCAACCTCTGCGCGGCGCTCACCAAAGGCATCGAGAAAGTGATCTCGACGATCGGCATCCACGAGGTGCGCGGATACGCCCGGCAGTTCTCCTCGATCGGGGTGAAGCCGGAGCTCGCCGAGATCTTCCAGACCAAGGCGTTCGCCGCCACCGAGACCGGCGGGACCGGCTTCTGCGAGCTCGACGCCGACACGAACGAGCGGGCCAAGGCGCTCTCCGGCGACGACGCGGCGGCCAAACCGGCGAAGACGTTCCGCTTCTACCCGAAGGTCTACAAGTTCGCGATCGCCACGGCGAACGGGAGCGGCACCTACGAGGAATACTCGGAGAAGGTTCGCGATCTGGAGAAGCAGAACCCGATCTCGATGCGCCACATCATGGCGCTGAAGGGCGACCGCGAGCCGGTCGATCCGAGCACCGTCGACGCCGGCGTCGGGCACCACGACTATCCGATCGTGATCTCGTCGATGAGCTTCGGCTCGCAGTCGGAACCTGCCTTCCGTGCCTACGCCGATGCGGCCAAGGCGACCAACATCCTCTGCATGAACGGCGAGGGTGGGGAGATCCGCGACATGTACGGCCAGTACCGCAACTGGCGCGGGCAGCAGATCGCCTCGGGGCGCTTCGGCGTCTCGGCCGAGATGGTGAACAGCTCCTACGTCGCCGAGATCAAGATCGGCCAGGGCGCGAAGCCCGGCGAGGGCGGTCACCTGCCCGGCAAGAAGGTCTCCGAGAAGGTTGCCGCCGCGCGTAATGCGGCACCGGGCACCGACCTGATCTCGCCGTCGAACAACCACGACCTGTACTCGATCGAGGACCTCGCCGAGCTGATCGACGAGCTGAAGACCGTGAACCCGGACGTGCGGGTCTCGGTCAAGGTCCCGGTGGTGCCGAACATCGGCACGATCGGCCTCGGCATCGCCAAGGCGGGCGCCGACATCATCACGCTGTCGGGCTTCGAGGGTGGCACCGGCGCGGCGCGCCAGCACGCGCTCCGGCACGTCGGTCTGCCGTCGGACATCGGCACCCGCGCGGTGCACCAGGCGCTGATGGAGGCGGGGCTCCGCAACCGGGTCGAGATCTGGGCCGACGGCGGTTACCGCACCGGCCACGACATCGTGAAGCTCCATTGTCTCGGTGCCAACCGGGTCGGTTTCGGCACGCTGGCGATGGTCAGCCTCGGCTGCACGATCTGTCGCGGCTGTCAGCTCGACACCTGCCACGTCGGCATCGCGACGCAGATCGAGACGACCGAGCAGGCCGCCGAGCACGGGCTGAAGAAGTTCACGCCGCAGGAGGTCGACCGCTCGGCCGAGAGCTGCGCGCGGTTCTTCGCCGCGATGGGCGAGGAGGTCAAGCAGGTGGTCGCCGCGCTCGGTTATACCCGCGCCCAGGACCTGGTCGGTCGTTACGACCTGCTGGAGCAGGTGGCGATGCGGGACAGGATCGACCTGACCCCACTGATCACGCCGCTCGAGGAGTACCTGGACCTCGAGCCGCTCGACCTGCCGGTCGCCGAGGAGGTCGCGGACACCCGCGCCGAGGCGGGCCTCGTCGTCGCCCGGCCGATCCGGATGGAGGCCAAGGCCGCTTCTGCAGAGATCGCCAAGCTGGCGCCGGAAATCTGCGGCGGCAACACGGTGCGGAGCGAGTTCCCGCGCCCGACCGACGCCAACGACCGAGTGCTCGGGACCGAGCTGGCGGGCGCGATCGCGCGGGCGCGGATCTTCGAAGACGGCCCCGAGCCGAGCGATGAGATCCTCGCCAGCCTCGAGTTCAACGGCGGCTCGGTCGCCGGCCAGGGGCTCGGCGCGTTCAACTCCTACGGTGTCGCGCTGCGGGTCGAGGGCGGTGCCCAGGACGGCGTCGGCAAGACGATGCTGGGCGGCTCGATCTCGATCCTCAAGGGTGAGGGGGCGACCGGCAGGCGCCTCAACGGCTCGGTCGGCAAGTCCTTCGCCTATGGGGCGCAGCGGGGCAAGCTCTACGTCCAGGGCTCGGCCGACTCGCGCTTCTGCATCCGACTCTCCGGCGCCGACGTGGTGCTGGGTGGTGAGCCCGAGCAGGACATCGATGACGAGCGCGGCTGCATCGTCGACCGCGCCAACGTCAAGGGGTTCGCCTTCGAGTACATGACCTCGGGGCGGGCGATCGTGCTGGGCGACATCGGCCCCTGGGCCTGCGCCGGGATGACCGGCGGGCGTGTCTACGTCCGCTACAACGCCTTCGGGATCGACGCCGAGGCGATCGAACGGCGGCTCGGTCGCGGCGCCAAAGTCGAGCTCAAGGACCTCGACTCGGAGGCCCTGTTCGACATCGAGGAGCTCCTCTCCGGTTATGCCGGGGAGTTGCGGGCGACCGGCCAGGACGAGGAGGCCGACCGCATCGAGGGGTTGGCCGAGGACGCGACCTCGAACTTCCTCATGGTCGTGCCGCACAAGGTGCAGGCGGACCCCAGCATCTCGACCGAGTAGTACCGACTATTAGGGATCCACTCCGCGGGGTAGGGACGGTCCGTTCCGTCCACCTACCCCGCGGAGGTAGCACCGGTGCTCAAGGGTTTCAAGGAATTCATGCTGAAAGGCGACCTGATCTCGGTCGCCGTCGGCCTCATCATGGCGCTCGCCACGCTGGCGCTGGTCGAAGCGCTGATCGCGGACCTGATCACGCCGGTCATCGCCGCGATCGTCGGTGAACCGGACTTCTCCGCGCTCACCTTCACGATCAACGGCAGCGCCTTCAGATACGGCGCCTTCATCAACGCGGCGATCGTCTTCGTTTCGGTCGCGGCGGCGGTCTACTTCTTTGTCGTCGTCCCCTACAAGAAGTATCAGGAGGTGAGGGGCATCTCGCCGAAGACGCGCGCCTGCCCCGAATGCACGACGGAAATCTCGGTCGCCGCCCGCCGCTGCCCGAACTGCACCGCCGCGGTCGAGCCGGAAGCGGCCTGAGAGGGCGTGGGCACTAGTCCCGGCCGGTGAGGAGCTCGGCGATCGCGCGGATCTCGCGCAGCAGCTCGTCGAGCATCTGCTCGGTGGCGGTGTGGATGCGGACCTCGGCGGCGGCGCGGTCGGACTCGACCTGGTCGATGCGGGACTCGAGCCGCTCGGTGCGCTGCTCGACTCCTTCGATGCGGCCTTCCAGCTTGCGCTCGACCCGCTTGGTCCGCTTCTTCACGAAGAGGCGGGTGTCCTCGCGGAGGGCGTCGAGCTCGCGGCGCAGGGCCTCGCCCTCGGCACTGGCGGCGCCCTGCTCGGCGAGCATCTCCTCGACCCCGCTGCGGACGCGCTCGATCTCCTCGTGGAGTTGGGCACGGGCCCGCTCGGCGGCGAGCGAGATCGGCGGCTGTCCGCCCTCGGGCGTGGGATCGACGGGATTGGGCACGGCGTTCACCCGAAGGAATCCTACGGTCGGGAGAGGCGGAAGTCGGGGGGAGGGTGGGTCGTGCGGGCGGTGGGCGCCGACGCTCCGTCCTCTCGCGATCAATAGAATCGCCCCGCGATGGGTCCGATCAGTGCCGAAGTCGAAGTCGATGCGCCCCGTGAGGCGGTGTTCGAGCTGATCTCCGACCTCTCCCGCCGGCCGAACTACACCGATCACTTCCTCACCGGCTTCCGCCTCACGCGGATCGAATCGCGGGGCGTCGGCGCCGGGGCGCGCTTCCGGGTCAAGGCGCCGCTGCGCTCGCCCTGGGAGGACACGACCATCGTCGAGGTCGACGAGCCTTTCAAGATCGTCGAGCGCGGGGCGGGCGGCAGGTCGAACCGCATCCCGACCCACACGGTCTGGGAGATCGAACCGGGCAAGGCGGGCATGACGCTCCTCCGCGTCACCCACTGGACGACCCCGAAGGAACACATCGACAAGCTGGTCGAGGCCTTCAGCTTCGGCGCGCGCTTCCAGCAAAAGGGCTGGAAAAAGGCCCTGAATCGGCTTCGCGACATCCTCGAGGAGGATGGACTCGGTGGCGAGCGGATCGCCGTCGCCGGGGGGAACCGCTACGCGACCGGCATCCCCTAATAGACTCCCCGCCGCTCATGTTCTCCACGCACCGACGTATCGCCCTGCCGCTCTTTGTCGCCCTCATGTTGGGGCTCCTCGCCATCGGCGTCTCCGCCTGTGGCTCGGGTGATCCGCGCGAAGTGGAAGAGGGTGAAGTCGTCAAGGTCGGTGGGCTCAAGTACACGGTGATCTTCTCCCGTTACCTGAACGAAAACGACAACGAGGACGCCGCCTACCTGGTCGGCCAGCAGCCACCGAAGAAGGACTCCAACTACTTCGGCGTCTTCCTCCTCGTCCAGAACACGTCGGAAGGGACCCTCAGCCTGACCAAGCGGCTGACGATCACGGACGCCGAGGGCACCGTCTTCAACGCGCTGCCGAGCGAAAGTGAATTCGCCTTCCCGTTCGGCGGCCACGTCGAAGAAAACGAACAGATTCCGGTGCTCGACTCGACCGCCCAGCAGGGCCCGATCCAGGGCGCCGTGGCGATCTTCGAACTGCCGGAAGAAGTGTCCGGCAACCGCCCGCTGCTGCTTCACATCCCCGGTCCGCTCAGCGAATCGGGCGTCGTCAAAATCGACCTGTAGGCGGTGGGTGCCGGGGGCGACCCCCGAGCCCGCGCGACCGTCCGAGGTGTGGTTGGGGTTTGTCTGGCGGACCCCCGAGTTCCCGCGCGCGTCCGGGTTGCGTCCCAGGCGCGCGTGGCGGCACGACCCGGGCGGCGTGGCCGTCCGAGTTGCGGCGCGAGTGAGCGTTGCCGCCGGACCCGCGGCCCCCCGCCCGTCCGAGCTGCCGGGCGGGGTGCGTGGCGGCCCGACCCCGGCCGCCCCGCCCGTCCGAGATGCGTTGCGAGGGTGTGTGGCGGCCCGCCCCGACCCCCGCACCCGTCCGAGATGCCGCCCGGGCGCGCGTTGCCGCGCGACCCCGACCCCACACCCGTCCGAGATGCGTCCCGGGCGCCTCATGGCGCTCCTGGCAGGCTGTGAGCGCCATGAGGCGCCCGGGACGGGAGGGGGTCGGGGGGAAGGCGGGCACAGGGACGTGAGGGGGTCGTGAAAAAGACGACGCAGGGACGGGAGGGGGTCGTGAAAAAGGCGACACAGGGATGAGGGGGGACGCAGGGACGGGAGGAGGTCTGACTTCCGTGACGGGTCCGTGCGGGAGGGGCCACACCCCGCCCCGATCGGTCACGAAGACGCCGGGAACGTCACCCTCCCGGGACCCTTCGGTCCGTTCCCGGGCCCGGAAAGAAGGCCCGGGAACGCGTTCCGTACTTTGACCCTGCCATGGCAGGGTCAAAGTACGGAA
>JAFDWO010000145.1 GCA_018268415.1 Actinomycetota bacterium
CGTGACGGGTCCGTGCGGGAGGGGCCACACCTGGCCCCGATCGGTCACGAAGACGCCGGGAACGTCACCCTTTCCGCAACCTTCGGTCCCTTTCCGGGCCGGAGAAGAGGGCCCGAGAACGCGTTCCGTACTTTGACCCTGCCATGGCAGGGTCAAAGTACGGAACGTGTCCGTGAGCGTTGGACAACACGGGAGGAGGTGTGGAGTTCCCTGCGTCTCCGTGACGGGGTCCCGGTCCGGTGAGGGATCCGTCACACCTCCCGGCCCCCGGGGGCCGGGATCGGGGGGATCCGTGGCACCCTCCGGCCCCCGGACGCCGGGATCGGGGGTCCATGGGACGCGCGTCGAGTTTTGGTTGCTGAGCAACCCAAAACCAGACACGGAGATCATTGAGCAATGGGATGGTCGGGAGGAAGGGTGACGTTCCCGGCATCTTCGTGACGAGGTCCCGGTCCGGTGAGGGATCGGTCGCACCCTCCGGCCCCCGGGGCGCCCGGATCAGGGGGATCCGTGGGAGCGCCGTGTCGCTCGCGTGAGGGATCCACCCGCACCTTCCGGGGGCCTTCCGTGCTCCCCCGCCCGCTCCCCGCACCCTCGGCCGTCTCGGCCACGGCCACAGCCTGCCCGGGCCGTGGACGAGACGGCCGCATCCCTTTCCCTCCCAGGCGGCAGCTCGAGGGGGCCGCATCCCTTTCCACCACGGGCGGCAGCTTCCCCAGGGCCCGGGGCCTTTCGCCTGCGGGCGCCGGCTTCAGACGGCCGAGGCCCTTCCCGGGCGCCGGCCCGAGGGGGCCGAGGCCCTTCCCGGGGCGGCGACAGCCCGAGGGGGCCGAGGCCCTTTCCGGACGCCGGCTTCAAGGACCTCATCCTTCCCCTCGGGCGACAACACCCCGGGGGGCCATCCCTTCGGGGCAGCTGCCGGGCAGGGACCCATCCCTTCCCAGGGCGCCGGCCCACCTAAAGCCTCCGCGTAAACGTCAGCGCCACGACCCTTCTCGCCCCCGCGTCACGCAACGCCATGGCGCAGGAGGTCAGGGTCGCGCCGGTCGTCAGCACGTCGTCGATCAGGAGGACGCTGCGCGGGGACTCGGCGATCGCCTCGATCTGGGGTGGGCGGCCGATGCGTTCGGCGCGGCGACGGCCGACTTGGTGGCCGAGACCGCGGCGAGCAAGGCAGGGCGCCAATTCGGTGCCGAGGCGTGCCGCCAGGGCCGCCGCGAGCTCTCCGGCCGGGTCGAAGCCCCGTCGGCGCAGGCGTGGTGGCGCCGCCGGGACCCCAACCACGACGCCGCCGAGCAGATGGCCGGGCGCCAACCAGTGAATGCGGTCGGCCATCAGCTCCGCCACCGGGAGGAGGCGCCGGAACTTGAGCGCTCCGACCAGGGACCGCGCCACGCCATCGTGGGGAGCGGAGGACCAGGCGCGGTCGATCCCGTGGGGCCCGCCGGAGAAGATCGGCGTCGCGGTTGCAAGGGCCCGCGAGCAGCGCGTGCAGAGCACCGCCCCCGCGCGACAACCGCGCCCGCAGGCGGCGCACAGCGGCGGGGCCAGAAGTGAGGAGGCGATCTGGAGCAGGTCCATGCGCCGAGGCTGCCGAGGAAATGCGCACACGTGGCGCGCACAAAGTCAATTCTCTGCAACGGCCGGGACGGAGCCTGGTGCGGGCGAGCCGGGCCCCGTGGGGCCTGCGGGCGGGCGGGCCCGGTGTGGACGAGGCGGGGGCTAGGAGCGGGCGCCGAGGATGGCACCGATCAGGAGTGAGCGCTCGGGCACCTGGGCTCCGGGGAGCACGATCACGTCGCGCAGCCGACTCCCCGCACCGATGCGGGCCCCGTCGCCGATCACCGCCGGGCCGTCGATCCGGACGTCGTCGCCGATCTCGCAGCCGGGGGCGAGGAGGACCGGGCCGTCGAGGTCGGGCTCGCCCTCCCCCGGCTCGCCGCTGCGGACGCCGTCGACCATCTCCCCCACCTGCTCGACCTGAACCGCCCCGGTGAGGGCGTCGAAGTTGCCCTCGCGCAGCTCCACCAGGTTGCCGATGTCGTTCCAGTAGGTGTCGATCTCGTGCGAGTAGAACGGCACGTCGCTCTCCAGCAACTTCGGGAAGACGTCCATCGCCCAGTCGGCGAAGCCGTCCGGGTCGCCAGGCTTGGCGGCGGCGCTGGTGCCGGGAGACGGAAAGAAGTCAAAGATCTCCTTGCGGAACATGTAGATGCCGCAGTTGGCGAGATCGGAGAGGGCTTCGCTCGGCTGCGGCTTCTCCTGAAAGCCGCCGATCCGCCCCTCGGAGTCGGTGATCGCGACGCCGAACTGCGTCGTGTCCTCGACCCGTTTGGTCGCCAACGTGGCGATCCCGTCGTGGCTCCGGTGCAACTCCCGCATCGCCGACAGGTCGATGTCGGTGAGGGCGTCGCCGGAGATGATCAGGAAGTCGTCACCGAGGAAATCGGCGACGTTGCGGACCCCCCCGGAGGTGCCGAGCAACGCCTCCTCGTAGCTGTAAGTCAGCGATACCCCGCAGGCCGAGCCGTCGCCGAAGTGCTCGGTGATCTGATCCGGGAACCAGTGCAGGTTGGCGATCGTCTCGGTGAAGTCGTGGCGGGCGAGCAGGCGCAGGATGTGCTCCATCACCGGCCGGTTCAGCACCGGGACCATCGGCTTCGGCCGGTCGAAGGTGATCGGCCGCAGGCGGGTGCCGAGTCCGGCGGCGAGGACCATCGCCCTCATCCCATCTCCTCCTTGAACCGCTCGATCGCCTCCACCGGCAGCGGGTCGACGCCGCGCAGGCGGGCCAGCTCCAGCGAGACCAGGTCGCCCAGCATCACCGCCCACAGCATCCGCTCCAGCCGCGTCTCCCCCGCCGTCTCGACCCGCAACACAGCGGCCGCCCCGGGCTCGATCGACCTCGCCGTGAGCTCGAAGCGCCGTGCGACCCGCGGATGCTGATCGCGATCCTCGAGGAGGAGCGCGACCGGCCCGTCGCCGCCCCCGCCCGACCAGCCGCACAGCTCGTTGTGGTCGACCTCCGGGAGCTCGCCCCACCAGGCGGGAGACTTCGCGTTCTCGTTCACCTGCGTCTTCCAACGGCGCGCCACCGGCGCGGTCAGGTCGGCGCCGTAGACGACCGGCACGGCCTCGCCGACGAGCGCGGCGATCTCGCGTGCCTGCTGCTGCAGCGTCTCGGCCCGGTCCGCGAGGAAGGCGGCGGCGGTGTCGATCTCGGTGTGGAGGTGGGGCGCGACACCAGCCAGCCAGGCGACCTCGGCGGCGACCACCACCATGTAGGCGACCGCGGCGCGCGGCTGAAAGATCCCCGGCAGCCCGACCACCGGCACCGCCGTCTCCCGCGCCCGGTCGACCAGCGGGCCGCCGGTGCTCGCGACGAGCCGGTTGGCACCGAGCGCCTCGGCCGCCTCGAGGCAGGCCAGAGTCTCCTCGGTCCCGCCCGAGTAGCTGGAGCAGAGCACCGTCCACTCCGGGGTCGCCCAGCTCGGCAGGGCGTACCCGCGTACGGTCAGCATCGGCGCGGTCAGCCGGTCGCCGATCGCCGCCGCCGCGAGGTCACCGCCGATCGCCGAGCCGCCCATCCCGCAAACGAAGAGCCCCGCCGACGGCGCGGGCTCGAGCCGCGCCGATTCGATTCGCCAGAGCGCGTCACGGAGCTGATCGGGAATGCCGAGGACGTCGTCGATCATCGCACGGCCGCAACTCTCTCATTCTCGGCAACCATCGTGTCGCGGAGCCGGGCACCAGGGTCGACCGCCACGCCGGGGGCGAGGATCGAGCCGCTGACCCGCGCCCCCGCGCCGACCGTGCAACCGTCGAGCAGGACCGAGTCGGTGATCCTGGCCTCGTCACCAACCTCACAACCCTCCGAGACCACCGCTCGCGGGCCGATCCGCGCCGTGTCCGCAACCGCGCAGCCATCGGCGAGGAAGAGACCGGGCGCGGTCGGGCGCACCGCGGTCGCCACTCGTCCCTCGAGGATGTCCCAGGTGGCCTGCAGGTAGCGCTCTTGGGTGCCGATGTCCATCCAGTACCCATCGAGGAGCTTCGCGCACAGGCCTTCGCCGACCAGGCGGGGGAAGACTTCGGTCTCGATCGAGACGGCCCGGCCGGGCGGGATCAGGTCGAGCACCGAGCGCTCCAGCACGTAGGCACCCGCGTTGATCTCGCCGGGCTCGGCGATACCGGTCTTCTCGGTGAAGGCGAGCACCTCCCCCGCCGCATCACAGTCGACCAGGCCGAAGGTGGATGAGTCCTCGACCCGGAACAGGCCGATCGTCGCGCGCGCCTCCCGCTCCTCGTGCGCGCGCAGCAGCGCGGTCAGGTCGAGGTCGGTGAGCAGATCGCCGTTCAGGGCGAGGAAGCGGTCGTCGAGACGATCGCCGAGCGCCTCGGCGGCAAAGCGGATCGCCCCGGCGGTGCCGCGCCGCTCCGGCTCGGTGACGTAGGTCAGCTCGACGCCCTCGTGCTCGCCATCGCCGAGCGCCTCGCGAAGCCGATCGGGAAGGAATCCGCAGGCGAGGACCACCTCGGTCACCCCGTGCACCCCGAGCCACTCGACCATGTAGGCGAGGAAGGGGCGATCGACCAACGTGACCGCCGGCTTCGGGACGTTGTCGGTGAGCGGGCGCAGCCGCGTGCCCTCCCCCCCGACTAAGACAACTGCCTGCACTAGTGCTCCTGACCGGCGCGTGGCGGCGTCCGCGGTCGCTCGCGCCCAGAGCACGCCACGCTCCCTGTGCCCTTGCCCCGCTTGGCCAGGAGCACTAGTGAACCTGGGGAGCGGCTTGCTTTGACCGGCGGCCGATGCCCTCGTACTCGAAGCCGGCCGCGGCGAGCGCCTCGGGGTCGAGGTAGTTGCGGCCGTCGACGATCAACGGCCGCGCCATCGCCGCCGCCGCGGCGGCCCAGTCGAGGCCACGGAACTCGCTCCACTCGGTGACCAGCACCGCGGCGTCGGCGCCTTCCAGGGCAGCCATCGCCGAGTCGGCCATCTCGACCGAGGTCAGCATCTGGCTGGCCCGCTCGATCGCGACCGGGTCGTAGGCGACCACCTCGGCGCCCTCACCCTGGAGGCGCGCCGACAGGACCAGGCTCGAGGCCTCGCGCATGTCGTCGGTGTCGGGCTTGAAGGCGAGCCCGAGCAGCGCGATCCGCTTGCCGATCAGCGAGCCGAGGTGCTTCTCCAGCTTGCCCACCACCCTGCGCTTCTGCAGCTCGTTCACCTCGATCACCGAGGTCAACAGCTGGAAGTGATAGCCGGTGTTGCCGGCCAGCATCTTCAGCGCCGAGACGTCCTTGGGAAAGCAGGAGCCGCCGTACCCGATCCCGGCGCGCAAGAAGGACTTGCCGATCCGCTCGTCGGTGCCCATCCCGCGGGCGACCTCGCCGACGTCGGCGCCGACCTCCTCGCAGACGTTGGCGATCTCGTTGATGAAGGAGATCTTGGTGGCGAGGAAGGCGTTCGAGGCGAGCTTGATCATCTCGGCGCTGGCGACGTCGGTGCGCAGGATCTCCCCCTCCTCGCCGAGTGGCGCGTACAGGGCCGCCACCGCCTCGGCGGCCTCCTCGTCGCCGGCGTCGGCGCCGATCACCACCCGATCCGGGTGCATGAAGTCATCGACCGCGGTCCCCTCCTTGAGGAACTCGGGGCAGGAGACGTAGGCCAGGCCGGGCATGTCGCGGCGGATCGACTCGCCGGTGCCGGCGGGGACGGTGCTCTTCATCACCAGCACGTGGTCGGAGTCCGCAGGCAGGTCGGCGACGACCGAGCGCACCCGCGAGAGGTCCGCGTCCCCGGAGTAGGTCGGCGGCGTGTCGACGCAGGTGAAGAGCAGGCGGGCGCCGTCGAGCAGCTCGTCCATCGAGGTCGTGAAGGTGATCCGCTCGGCGTTCCGACGGATCATCTCGGTCAGCCCGGGCTCGTGGATGGTGACGTCCCCGCGCGCGAGCGCCTCGACCTTCTCGGGGAGGATGTCGCGGGCGATCACCCGGTGGCCGAGCTCGGCGAAGCAGGCGGCGGTCACCAAGCCGACCCAGCCCACCCCGATGACGCCGACAGCATCGCCTCTCTCACTCATTTGCCTTGACTCCCAGGTTTCGCAGTTTTCTTCTTCTTCGGCAGCATTACGTGACAGGACTGAGCGATTCCCATCATCTGCTGGTTTGACAACGACTGTTGCAGGCTGTTGGCGATCCAGTAGGTGCTTTCGCCGCGGTGCCAGGCGACCAGCTTGATCTTGCCGCTGTCGGTGTAGATGGAGTAGGTGCGGCCGTTGACGGTCCGTTCTTCCGTCGGGCTGTCGAGGATCGGCGGGTCTTCCCAACCCTGGAGCCCCTGCACGCCGAAGTAGTTGACTTCGTATTCGGGCTGGTACTCGGCGACCATCCGGTAGGCGCCGTGGCGAACCTTGTCCTTGTCCCTCGTGTGGTAGACGCGCGGGTCGACGATGTGTTCATAGGGATTCGATTCCTGGTACGTGGCCCCGGGGGGCAACCGGGTCGGATAGAAGACCGGGAAGCCGCCGCCGACGTGGTTGGCGACGATCTTCGCCTCGGCTTCGCCCGCTTCGGCGGCGGGCACGAGTTCGTCGCCGCCGGGGGGAACGCGCTTCTTGTGCTTCTTCTTCTGGCTCTTCTGCTTCTTGCTGCCCTTGGCCTTCTTCTTCTTTTCGGACTTCTTCTTACCCTTCTTGCCTTCCGGCTTTTCCTCCGGGAACTTCTTCGACTCGTAGCCCGCTTCGCCGAGGAATTCCTTCACCGCGTGGTGGATTTCTTCGGAATTCGCATAGACGAAGCTGGGGCCGAGTTCGGCCGGGAAGTGGACCTGGTTGACTTCGGCGCCGCGCAGTTCGTAGAGCAGGTCGAGCAGCGTGATCAGCGTCGTCCCGCCGGTGATGTCCGAGGTCGTGTATTCGGTGAGGATGTCGACCAGGTTGTGGTTGTCGGTGATCAGATCGGTCGGCGACATCTGGTGGCGGGCCTGGCTGAGGAAGCTCTGCTGGCGGGCCGAGCGGACGATGTCCGTGTCGGTGTGCCGATAGCGCACGTACTGGAGCGCCTTTTTGCCGCAAAGCTTCTGGTAGCCGGGCTGGATGTTGATTTCGGCGTACTGTTCTTCCGGCGGCACCCCGACGTTGGAGTGGTAGTAGCGACGGTCGACGTCGGTGTAGACGCAGCCGATCGCATCGACCGCTCTGATGAAGCCGAGGAAGTCGATGTTGATCACGTGGTTGACTTTCAGGCCGGTCAGTTCCTTGACCACCTGCAGCGTCAGTTTCGGCCCCCCCGCGTAGTAGGCCGCGTTGAACTTTTCGACGCCCACGCCGGGAATCGTGACCTGCAGATCGCGGGGAATCGACATCACCGAGATCAGGTTCTTTTCGTTGTCGAGTCGCAGCAGGATCGTCGTGTCGGAGCGGCCTCGTTCTTCTTCGGCGCCGGCCCGTTTGTCGGAGCCGAGGATGAGGATCGTCTCCGGTTCGCCGCCGTTCACGTCTTCGAGTTGGGTTTCGACGATCTTGCTCAGCCTCTTGTTGTGCCCCAGCGCGTGGGCGATCGAGTCGATGTAGAGCAGCACGCTCGAGGCGGTCGCCGCGGCGGCGACCGCAACGATGATCACGCCCGCGAGGCTGAACCGCCACCAGAAGCGCTTCTTCTTCGGCGGTTCGGTCCCGTCGCCCTCGGGGGGCGGTTTGCGGGTCGAGTAGCCGTAGCCGGGCGGCGGCGTCCTACTCACCGAGTCGCTCCGGGATCGCGCGCAGGAACGACTCCAGCGCCTGCCGGTAGCCCTCCAGCGAGGAGATCGAGACCCACTCCTCCGGCCCGTGATGGCCGGCCCCGACCGGGCCGAACTCGACCGCCGGCACCCCCGCCCGCAGGAAGGAGACCGCGTCGGAGGCGCCGTCGCGCCCGACGCTCATCGTCTCGCCGTTGGCGTAGGTCGCCGCCGCCTCGCGCAGGGCGAGCACGAAGGGCGATTCGCGGTCGACGGTCGCCGGCGGGCGCACCAGGAGTGGGGCCGCGGTGACACCCGGCATCGCCTGGATCTCCGCCAGCAGGGCGGCCGGGTCCTGGCCTGGCAGGTAGCGGATGTCGACGTCGATCACGCATCGGTCGGGCACCTTGTTCAGAGCGTCGCCGCCCCAGATCCGCCCCAGGTTTATCGACGGGCGGTCGAACAACTCCGAACTCTGTCTCGCAAACGGTAGCGACTCGATACTCCGGAAAACGTCGATCGCGCCCAGGACGGCGTTGTCGCCCAGCCACGGCGTCGCCCCATGGGCCGCCCTTCCCTTCACCTCGAGCCGCAGTGCCAGCACGCCCTTGGCCTCGACGCCGATGTGCAGGTCGGTCGGCTCGCCGGTGATCGCGAAGTCGCCGGTGAAACCGCTGTCCACAAGCCGGTCGCAACCGCGGTCCTCCCCCTCCTCGGACTCCTCGTCGCCGACGATCCCGAGGCGCACCCGCACCAGATCCTGGTCGCGCAACGCGGCGGTGACGACCATCATCGCCGCGATCGCGCCCTTCATGTCGTAGGAGCCCCGCCCGTAGAGCCGATCCCCGTCCAGCCACGACTCGAACTGCTCGGGATGGGCCGGCACCACGTCGATATGGCCCTCCAGGACGACCGTGGGGGCCGTCTCCGGCCCCACTTCCGCCTTCACCACCGGCAATCCGCGGACCTCTTCCCGCGTCGCCTCGATGTCGCGTGCCTCCAGCCACGCTTCCACAAACCCCGCGCACTCCGCAATGCTGCGCTCGTCGCACGTTTCGTAGGCGATCAGCCGCTTGGCAAGGGACAGGAGCTCTGAGGGAGGGGATTCGGTCATCTCGTTCCGGAATTGCTTCGCGCACCCTTCGGGTGCCGCTCAAGGGGATTGTGCCCGCCTATGGCGGGCATTGATCGGATTGCATTTCCGCCGCTTCGCGATGTTCCTCCACGAGAACGACCGAATCCCCTCTCCACGAAGACCGCCCGGCAGCCCCGCACCGCGGTCGACCTTTCCAACCCCCCCGCCCGGCGCGGTCGACTTAAGCCACCTATAGCGCTGGTTAGGTCGACCACGCTCGGGGAAGCGCCGGTTAGGACGACCGCACAGGGTGGGATGGGAGGTCGCTCCGACCGAAGGCCGTCGCTCCGGCTGCTCCGGCTGCTCCGGCTGCTCCGGCTGCTCCGGCCCAAGGCTTGCCAGTTCCCCCTCCCAGACCGGAGCAACGGTCCGTCCCGCCGCGACACAGGCGGGGCTTCCGGGCTCGCCTCGGCGGAATGTGGCCGCAGGCGCGATATGCAATCTGATTCCTGCGCCCCGTAGGGGCGCAGCATCATCGTGAGCTGCGCCCGTAAGGGCGCGTGAAGCAATTCCAGCGAGGCGAGCCCGGAAGCCCCGCCCTCCCCTCATCCCTGCGCGATACGAAGAAAAGTCTCAGCCCGCTGCTTGTCTTTCACCGCACGCGACCACTCGGCCGTCCCCGCCTCCGACTCAGAGAGGCGGCGTTCGGCGTCGGACAGCTGTTCTTTGAGCGCTCCGGCATCGAGGTCCTCGGGGGCCACCGCTTCCTCGACGAGGACGCGGGCGGTGTTGTCGAAGACCTGCAGCCAACCGTGGGACTGCGCGTAACGCTTGGTCTCCGAATCGGAGACGTGGAGGCGCAGGGTGGTCGGCAGGAGGGCGCCGAGCACCGGGGCGTGGTTGGCGAGGATCCCGATTTCGCCCACTTCGGTGCGGGTCGAAAGCTGACGGACTTCGCCGTTGAAGACCTCCCCCTCCGGGGTGAGGACTTCGACGTCCAACATGTGCTCGGCGGCCAACTTCGCTCCTTAGGCTTTCGCCGCGGCGTTCTCGGTGACCTGGTCGATGCCGCCCTGCATGTAGAAGGCACCCTCGGGAAGGTCATCGTGCTGCCCGTCGAGGATCTCGCGGAAACCGCGCACCGTCTCCGACACCGGCACATACTCGCCGGAGCGGCCGGTGAACTGTTCGGCGACGAAGAACGGCTGCGAGAGGAAGCGCTCGATCTTGCGGGCGCGCGACACCGTCTGGCGGTCCTCGTCGGAGAGCTCGTCGATACCGAGGATGGCGATGATGTCCTGGAGCTCTTTGTAGCGCTGCAGAACCTCCTGGACCTCGGTCGCGGTGCGGTAGTGCTCTTCGCCGACCACGTCGGGCTTGAGGATCGTCGAGGTCGAGTCGAGCGGATCCACGGCCGGGTAGATGCCTTTCTCGGAGATCGCCCGCGAGAGCGCGGTGGTCGCGTTGAGGTGGGCGAACACCGACGCCGGGGCCGGGTCGGTGTAGTCGTCCGCGGGCACGTAGACGGCCTGGATCGAGGTCACCGAGCCGCGGTCGGTCGAGGTGATCCGCTCCTGCAGGCCGCCCATCTCGGTCTCCAGCGTCGGCTGGTAACCGACCGCCGAAGGCATGCGCCCGAGCAGCGCCGAGACCTCGGAGCCCGCCTGGACGAAGCGGAAGATGTTGTCGATGAAGAGCAGCACGTCCTGGCCACCCTGCTCGCGGTAGTACTCAGCCATCGTCAGGCCGGACAGGGCGACGCGCAGGCGCGCTCCGGGCGGCTCGTTCATCTGGCCGAAGACCAGCATCGTCTTCTCGATGACGCCGCTTTCTTTCATCTCGAGCCAGAGGTCGTTGCCCTCGCGCGAGCGCTCGCCCACGCCGACGAAGGCCGACAGGCCCGAGTGCTCCTCGGCGATGTTGCGGATGAGCTCCTGGATCAGCACGGTCTTGCCGACGCCGGCACCACCGAACAGCCCGACCTTGCCGCCTTTGGCGTACGGCGCGAGCAGGTCGATGACCTTGATCCCGGTCTCCAGGACCTCCTGGGTCGGGGTCAGGTCGGAGGCCTTCGGGGCGGGACGGTGGATCGGCCAGCGCTCGGTGTCGGCGGGGATCTCGTCACCGTTGTCGATCGGGTCGCCCAGCAGGTTGAAGATGCGGCCCAGGGTGGCGTCGCCGACCGGCACCGTGATCGGGTTGCCGGTGTCGATGACCTTGTCGCCGCGCTGCACGCCGTCGGTGGCGTCCATGGCGACCGCGCGGACGCGATCGTCACCGAGGTGCTGTTGGACCTCGCAGAGCAGCTCGGTGTTGTCGCCCTCGTCGTTGCCGCGGCTCTCGATCACGATCGCCGAGTAGATCTCCGGCAGGCCATCGGGGAAGAGCGCGTCGATCACCACGCCGGTGACCTGCTCGACGCGACCGATGTTCTGCCCTGCTCCGTTGCCGTTCTCAGCCATTGGTTCCTTTTCCTGATCTTGCAAAATTTGCGGGACTGCGGGTCTAGCTCAGCGCCTCGGCGCCCGAGACGACCTCGAGGATCTGCTGGGTGATTTCCGCCTGGCGCGCGCGGTTCATCTCCAGGGTCAATTTGTCGTTGATTTTTTCCGCGTTCTCGGCCGCGTTGCGCATCGCGGTCATCCGCGCGCCGAGCTCCGAGGCGGCCGACTCGAGCAGCGCCCGGTAGACCGAGATCGTCACGTACTCCGGGATCAGCCGCGCGAGCAGCTCCTCCGCTTCGGGCTCGAAGAACCACTCGGAGCGCGACTGGCCATCGCCCGACTGCGTCTCCTCCGACTCCTCCTCGGCCGCGGCACCCTCGCCGACGACCTCGGCCTGCTGCAGGGGCAGCAGGGTCTGGCGCCAGACGTGCTGGGTGAGCGGCGAGACGAAGCGGTTGTAGATCAGCTCGACCCGGTCGACCTGCTCGTCGACGTAACGGGCGACCAGCTCCTCGCCGATCTGCCGTGCATCGGCAAACGAGGGGCGGTCGGTGAAGCCGACGTATTCACCGCTCAGCTCCTGCTTGCGGAAGGTCATCGCGGAGACGCCCTTGCGGCCGACCACCGAGAAGATCGGATCGGCGCCCTCGCCCCGGACGCGGTCGGCGGAGCGCATGCCCTCACGGATGATGTTCGAGTTGAAGGCACCCGCCAGGCCGCGATCGGCGGTGACCAGGACGATGCCGACCCTCTGCACGTTCTCGCGCTCGGCGAGCACCGGCACGCGCGGCAGGCCGCCCGCGTGGGCGGACGCGATCCGGGTCAGTTTCCGCATCCCCTCCGAATAGGGGCGCAGGTCGGCGATCCGCTGTTCGGAGCGGCGCAGGCGCGCCGCCGCGACCATCTCCATCGCGCGCGTGATCTTGTTGATGTTCTTGATCGACGCAATGCGACTTTTGACTTCCTTCTGGCTGGCCATGGCTGTGCTCCGGGTCGCGCGGGGACGCTACGACGCCGGCGTCGCCTCCTCGGTCCGGGCCGGGGCCTGGCGCTCCTCCTCGGAGCGGATCCGGTCGGACTCGCCGGCCGCCATCGGCTCGCCGTGCTCGTCGAAATCTGGACCGAAGTCGTCGACGAAGTCGCCGATCGCCTTGCCGAGCGCCTCCTCGTCCTCGTCGGAGAGCTTGCCGGTCTCGTTGATCCGATCGAGCAGCGGCTTCTGCTCGGCGTGCAGGCGGACCCGCAGGTCGCCGAGGAACTCGGCCACGCGCTCGACTTTGATCCGATCGAGGTAACCGCCGGTGCCCGAGTAGATCGAGGCGACCTGGTCGGCGACGCCGAGCGGTTCGCGCTCTTTCTGTTTCAGCAGCTCGACCAGCCGTTCGCCCCGGGTCAGCGCTTTCTGCGTCTCCGGATCGAGCTCGGAGCCGAACTGGGCGAACGCCTCGAGATCGCGGTACTGGGAGAGGTCGAGGCGGAGTTTTCCGGCCACCTTCTTCATCGCCTTGGTCTGCGCGTTACCACCGACCCTGGAGACCGAGATGCCGACGTTGATCGCCGGGCGGACACCGGAGAAGAACAGGTCGGACTCGAGGAAGATCTGGCCGTCGGTGATCGAGATGACGTTGGTCGGGATGTAGGCCGACACGTCGGAGGCCTGGGTCTCGATGATCGGCAGCGCCGTCAGCGAGCCGCCGCCGAGGTCGTCGTTCAGTTTCACCGCGCGCTCGAGCAGGCGCGAGTGCAGGTAGAAGACGTCACCGGGGTACGCCTCGCGACCCGGCGGGCGCCGCAGCAGCAGCGACATCTGGCGGTACGCGGAAGCGTGCTTGGTGAGGTCGTCGTAGACGCAGAGGGCGGCTTTGCCGTTGTAGAGGAAGTGCTCGGCCATCGCGCAACCCGCGTAGGGGGCAATGTACTTGATCGGCGCCGCCTCGTCGGCCGGAGCGGCGACGATGATGGTGTTCTCCATCGCGCCGTTCTCCTCCAGGACCTCTTTCAGCTGGACGACGGTCGACATCCGCTGGCCGATCGCGACGTAGACGCAGATCAGGTCCTTGTCGCGGTTGTTGATGATCGTGTCGATCGCGATCGCCGTCTTACCGGTCTGGCGGTCGCCGATGATCAGCTCTCGCTGGCCGCGGCCGATCGGGATCATCCCGTCGATCGCCATCAGGCCGGTCTGCACCGGTTCCTCGACCGGCTGGCGCTCGACCACGCCGGGCGCTTTGAACTCGGCGGGCCGGGTCTCGGTCGTGGCGACCTCACCGCGGTTGTCGAGCGGACGGCCGAGCGGATCGACCATGCGGCCGAGCAGCTGCTCGCCGACCGGGATCTCCAGCAGGTGTCCGGTCCGTTTGACCGTGTCGCCCTCGACGATCTTGTCCCACTCGCCGAACAGCACCGCGCCGACGTTGTCGGACTCCAGGTTCAGCGCCAGGCCGGTCACCCCGTGGGGCAGGTCCAGCATCTCCAGCGCCATGCAATTGTCGAGGCCGTGGACGCGGGCGATGCCGTCGGCCACCGAGAGGACGGTGCCGACCTCGGTCAGGTCTGCGGAGTCGGTCTCCAGCCCCTCGATCCGCTCCCGCAGGATGCTCGCGATCTCGTCCGGCTTGATCTCCATCGCCATGCTTCTACTTCCTCCTTACGCCGCGCTCGCGACGCTTTTTCGCAGTTTCTCCAGACGAGTGCGGATGCTCGCGTCAAGGACCATGTTGCCGACCCGCAGCACGATGCCGCCGAGGATCCCGTCGTCGACCTCGCTCGACAGCTCGACCTTCTCGCCGGTCTGCCGTTCGACCTCCTCACCGATTTTCCCGACCACGCCCGGGTCGAGCTCGATCGCGCTGGTGACGGTCACGTCGAGTCGGCGGTTTGCTCTTTTCCAGAGCTCGTCGAACTCGCGCCGGATGCGGAATACCTCCGGCATCCGGCCTTTCTCGACGAGCAGCTCGAGGAAGTTGGAGAACTCCGGCTCGGCGCCCGTCACGGCGCGTCGCAGTCCATCCACCTTGTCGTTCGAGCTCAGGTAGGGGCTGAACAGGAAGACCTGCAGCTCGCGGTCGCCGTCGACGGCATCGGCGAACTGCGCCAGCTGCTCCTGCAGCTGGTTGATCTTGCCTTTGTCCTCCCCGGCGGCGAAGAGGGCCTCGGCGTATACGCGGGCGACGTCGGCCATGCGTTCCGGTACCCCTAGTTCTCCGACCCCGAGAGAGCGGAGAAGTCGACCTCGCCGAGCGCCTCCTCGACGAGCCGTCGCTGGTCGTCTTCGGTGAGCGTCTTGCGGGTGACTTTCTCCGTCGCCAGGACGGTGAGGTCGGCGACCTCCTTGCGGATGGACTCGAGCGAGCGCCGGGTCTCGGCCTCGATGTCACGCTGCGCCTGGGCGACCAGCTCGTCCCGCTTCTCCCGACCGGCGGCGGTTGCCTCCGACTCGGCCGTTTCGGCGGCTTTGCGGGCCCGGGCCATGATGTCGTCAGCCTGCTCGCGCGCCTCGGCGAGGCGGCTGCGGTACTCCTCGAGCAGTTCGTCGGATTCTTTGCGCTGCCGTTCGGCGGCGTCGATCGACTCGGCGATCGTTTTCGCGCGTTTGTCCAGTGCCTCCTGGATCCGCGGGAAGGCGACCTTGCTGAGCACCCACATCGTGAACAGGAACACGATCAGCGTCCAGATCATCAGCCCGAGACCGGGCGAGACCAGGAAGCTCCCTTCGCTCGCCGCGACCGGGATCGCGGCTATTTGGCCGACCAGCGCCATCGCTACGAGAGGAAGAAGGCGATGAGGCCGAAGATGAACGTGTAGAAGGCCACGGCCTCGGTAAGCGCGAAGCCGAGCCAGCGGATCGATTCGAGCTCCGATTTCATCTCCGGCTGGCGGGCAACCGATTCGATCTCCTTACCGAAGATGAAGCCGATACCGATACCGGCACCGATCGAGCCGAGCCCGGCACCGACACCGAGGGCGATCGCTTTACCGGCGCCTTTGACCCCTTCGTCGGTGACGGCAGCGATGGGGGACAGATCCATTGAAGACAGTGCTCCTTTTCTAGTTGTCAATGCTCGGCGGAGGTGGCTCCGCCGATGTAGATGGCGCTGAGGGTCGAGAAGATGAATGCCTGCAAGGTGGCCACAAGCCCGACCTCGAAGATGAAGAAGGCGAAGGCGAGCGGGAAGGTCAGCGCCCCGAGCGCGGCGATGCCGAGCAGGACGGCGAGCCCGCCGCCCATGAACAGCAGCAGCAGATGGCCGGCGAGGATGTTGGCGAAAAGACGGACGGAGAGGCTGACGAGCCGGACGAGGTGAGAGACGACCTCGATCAGGAAGATCGCGGCCCGGCCGATCGGACTCATGTTCTCGAGGCCCGGCGGCAGCCAGCTCTTCAGGTAGGGGACGAACCCCTTGGCCCGGACGCCTTCGACGTGGTAGCTGATCCAGACCACCAGGGTGAGGACGATCGGGATCGAGATGTTCGCGGTGGCCGCGTAGATCGCGAAGGTCGGGATTTCGAGGCCGAAGATGTTGACGTGCTCGCCGGTGTTGGTCGGCAGCGGCAGATAACCGATCAGGTTCGCGAAGAGAATGAAGAAGAACAGGGTGCCGATGAAGGGGAACCAGCGCGCCGCCACGGCCGGGTCGGACATGTTGCCCCGCGCGATGTTGTTCTTCGTCAGGTCGTAGGCGATCTCGACCGCGGCCTGGGTCTTGTTCGGCTTCTGCTGCATCTTCCTCGCGATCCAGGTCATGACCCCGATCGTCAGGGCTCCGGTGAGGAGCAGGTAGAAGACGGCGCGGTTGATCGAGAGATCGATCGGGCCGAGGTTGATCGAGACCCAGTCGTGGAGCTTGAACTCGTTCTGCGGTTTGAACTCTTCGTTCTTGCCGTCATTGCCGAAGATGACGAGCAGGAGGATCACGATCAGCAGCCAGCCGCCGATCGCGAGCAGGGCTTTCGTTTTGGTCTTCATCGCGGTTGGACGCCGTGCCCTTCTTCAGGTTCGAGGAGATAGGCCAGGCCCGACGAACCCATGGAGATGGTGAAGAGGGCGGCCAGGAGGACTGCCGAGGAGAGCCCGGCGGTACGTTCGACGATGCCGACGATGAGCACCACGGTCGCCATCAGCCAGACGCGGCCGAGCGTGGTGGCGGCGATGATCCCCATCGCCCGCTGGCGGTTGCCCGCTTTCAGCGCTTCGCCGGAGCGGCGCTGGGCGAGCCACTGGATCGCGCGCTGGGCGAGCCAGGCGACGGCGGCGGCGAGGTAGCCGAGAAGCGAAAAATCGCAGACGGCGAAGACGACCGCGGCCGCGGCCAGCACGAATAGGTCGACATGCTTAGGAGGAGACATAAAGACGCCCGTCTCGGGGCCGAGCGGACGCGGGCGCGACTATATCCGACCCGGCCGACAAACGGCTTTCTGATGCGGGTTAGTGCCCCTTGCCACTACCTGCGGGAGGCTTGGGCGGCGCCGGATCGACGTCCAGCTCGAGCGCTTCGAACTCCCCCGTTTCGGGATTGATCCGGGCGCGCCGCAGCTTGAGGATCTCGAGCACGTAGACGAGGTAGACGCTGTAGGCGAGGGCGATGGCGATCAACGCCAGCATCACCCCGGTCCAGAGCGCGTCGAAGTGCCCGTGGTTGTCGCTGTAGGGGACGAAGCGCAGGGCGAGCGCCAGCATCGACATGACGATCGTCCAGGCGTAGAGATAGGCGACGGTGCGGCGCTGGCTGAATCCCTTGTTCGCCATCCGGTGGTGGAAGTGCCAGGAGTCGGCCTGGTAGATCGGCTGGCGGTATTTGAGCCGTTTGGCGACGACGAAGCCGGTGTCGAGGATCGGCACCGCGAGCACGATCAGGGGGAAGGCGAGGGCGATCACCGCGTTCGTCTTCAGTGCTCCCTGGACCGAGGCGGTGGCGAGGAGATAGCCGAGCAGATTGGAGCCGGTGTCCCCCATGAAGCTCGAGGCGGGCGGGAAGCCGTGACGAAGGAAGCCGAGCGCGGCGCCGGCGGTGAGCGCGGCGAGCACCCCGGCCTCGTTGCGCTCGAGCGAGAGCGCGATCGTCGCCAGGGTCACCGCGGCGATCACGCAGACCCCGGCGGCGAGGCCGTCGACCCCGTCGAGGAAGTTGATCACGTTGACCACGGCGACGATCCCGAGCACGGTCAGCGGATAGCCCCAGCCGTACAGTTCGAAGCCGCCGAGGAACGGGAGCGTCAGGTTCTCCACCCGCACCCCGGCCAGCACCGGGATCAGCGAGGCGGCGATCTGGCCGACCAGCTTCGGCAGCGCGGGCAGGTCGTAGATGTCGTCGACGACGCCGACCGCGGCGATCGCCACCCCGCCGATCAGGATCGCGCGGCTCTCACCGTCACCGGGCAGCCAGATCCAGCCCGCCACCTCGACCGCGACCAGGATCGCCAGGCCGGAGAGGCGGGCCATCGGCTTGGTATGGAGGCTGCGCTCCTTCGGATAATCGATCGCGCCGACCCGGAAGGCGAGCCGCTCGGCATAGGGCACCAACAGCCAGGCGATCGCCGCGGCGGCGATGAACGCGAGTACTGCATCGGTGGTCGCGGCCAAATTTCAGTCCCGCGTCTGTCGAGGTGCGAGGGTCCCGTCCGGCCTCCCCGGACCGGATCAGATTACGGATAAACGGCGACGGCGCCGAGTACCGAGTCGACGAGGAAGCTCGGGTCGCGCGGATTCAGGACCCCGACCGGATCGGTTCGCTTGCGCAGTTGCAGTTCGGCCGGATCCTCCAGCACCCGCAGCCTGCCTTCGTGGATCAGCACCTCGTCGACCCCGCCCATGCGGCCGCTGAAGGTCGTGTAGACGGGCGTGCCGAGAGCCACGGCCTCGCGGTTCATCGTCCCCCCCGCGCTCACCACCAGGTCGGCGCAGGCGATCAGGCTCTGGGCATCGATCGCCTGCTCGGGGATCAGCAGGTTGGGCGCGCCCAGCGCCCGTGCCGCCTCGGCCTGCTCGCGGGTGCGGGGGATGATCACCGCCTGCGCCTCACCGTCGGCCTCGGCCAGGCGGCGCACGGTCGCCGCGTAGACGTCGTTGCGCTCGTGGTACTCGGAGGTCTCCGGCGGCGGGCGCACCACCGTGATCACCTTGCCTCGATCGAGGCCGAGGTCGTCGATGATCCCTTCGTCGGGAACGAAGTCGTGGAGGTAATACTCCTCCTTCAGGCCGGGATAGCGGACGAGCTTCTTCGGCTTCGCGCCGATCTTCCGCAGCCGGTCGACCGGGATCGCCTCGGGAGCCAGCACGCGGGTCGCCGCGCGGAAGGAGATCTGGCGCTGCAGGTTGGCGAACTCATAATCCTGCATCTGCACCGAGGGGATCCGCAGCAGGGCGCAGACAACCGCGAGATCGACCGACCCGTGCGCGAGCGCCAGTTCCGGCCGCTTCTTCCAGACCACCCTCAAGAGCGCCAACGAGCGCGACCCGAGCGCCCGCCCCTTGGCGAGCTTCGACGCTCCCCCGTGCTCACCGACCACCGTGTAGTGCATGCCGAGGCGGTCGAGGATGCCCACCGTCTGCCCGTACTCACGGGCGGTGATGAAGACCTCGTCCCCGCGCGCCTCGAGCTGCTCGACGATCGGCCGCAGGACGAGCGGATGCGCAGCGGCGGTGCAATCTACCCAGACTCTCATCGGCGCGACCCTAGCGGGGCGAGCCCAACAGGCGGACGCCGGCCGGCAATCCGGGCGGAGGGCGCGGAGAAGTGCCACGGCTCCGGAGGAGGGATGGGTCGTCTGAAGCTGGCACCGGGGAAGGATGCGGCCTGGGGAGGCCGGCGCCCGCTGCAGGGTTTTGGTCCCCATGGGACCAAAACCCTGCAGCCGTGGGTATCGGAAGGGATGCGGCCCCGGAAGCTGTCGCCCATGGCGGGAAGGGACGGGGCCGTCTCGAGCTGTCGCCCGGGCGGGAAGGGATGCGGCCGTCCCGTCCACGGCCCCGGCAGGGCGTGGCCGTGGCCGTACGGGGACGGGGACGGCCGAGGGTGCGGGGAGCAGGCGGCGGGAGCACGGAGGGCCCGCGGGAGGGTGCGACGGATCCCTCACGGGGTCCCACGGATCGGTGACGGGACCGTCACCGATGTGGGACCCCGTGAGGAAGACCGTGGGAACCCCACGCTTCCTCCCGGATCTCTCCACGGTCGGGGATCTCCGTGGAGGATCGCCGTTGCAGGTCGACGGCAGGTCGAGGCGCGTCCCGGCGACCCTCCCTTCGGGCCCGCCCCCACCGGTCGGGGATCTCCGTGGTTCGAGATGGTCGTATGGCGACCATTTCGAACCACGGAGACGTCGGGGGGCCCGACGCCTCCTCCCGGGTCCCTCCACCGCCCGGGGTCCCTCCGCCGCCCGGGGATCCCCGCGGATGATCTCGGGTGCCGGGCACCCGAGATCCGCCACGCGTACCCCACCCTCGGGGATACCCGTCACGG
>JAFDWO010000146.1 GCA_018268415.1 Actinomycetota bacterium
GTCCCGGGCGCCTCATGGCGCTCCTGGCAGGCTGTGAGCGCCATGAGGCGCCCGGGACGGGAGGGGGTCGTGAAAAAGACGACACAGGGATGAGGGGGGACACAGGGACGGGAGGAGGTCGGACTCCCGTGAAGGTCCCGTATGGAAGAGGGATCCAAAGGGCCCGGTCGGTGACGAGGACGCCGGAAACGTCACCCTTTCCGCAACCTTCGGTCCGTCCCCGGGCCCGGAAAGAGGGCCCGGGAACGCGTTCCGTACTTTGACCCTGCCATGGCAGGGTCAAAGTGCGGAACGCGTCCGTGAGCGTTGGACAACACGGGAGGAGGCGTGGAGTTCCCTACGTCTCCGTGACGGGGTCCCGCTCCGGTGAGGGATCCGTCACACCTCCCGGACCCCGGGGCCGGGATCGGGGGTCCGTGGGAGCCCCGTGTCCCTCGCGTGAGGGATCCGCCTCACTCGCCCGCACCTTCCCGCGAGGGCCTTCCGTGCATCCCGCCGCCCGCTCCCCGCACCCTCGGCCGTCTCGGCCACGGCCACAGCCTGCCAGGGCCGTGGACGAGACGGCCGCATCCCTTGCCGCCACGGGCGACAGCTTGAGGGGGTCGGGGGCTCTGTCCCTAGGGCACCAGCTTGAGGGGGCCGGGGCCTTTTCCCGGCGCCGGCCGACCCCATCCCTTCCGGGCGCGGGCTTCAGAGCCCTCCGGACTCCGTGGAACCAATCATCTGGCCTGAGAAGCGCGTTACGCTGGCCGCGTGGCATCCCAGCCGCTGTCCCGACGCCTGACCCGGATCGCCCTCTGGGTCGGCGGTTCGGCCGCGGCGATCTTCGTCCTCAACCTGGCGGGCGTGCCGGTCGACGACTGGATCGAGGAACTGTTCGACAAGCTCGGCGAGATCCCAACCTGGGCGATCGTCGCCGGCGTCGTCCTGCAAAGTGCGAATACCGCGCTGGCGGCGCTCGCCTGGTTCGGCATCCTGCGAGCGTCACCGCTCGGCGGGGTGCGCTATCGGATCGTGCTCGCCTCCTACGCCACCGCGGTCGCCCTCAACGGCTTCCTGCCCGCGAACATCGGCACCTGGGTGATGCTGCTGATGTTCACCACCCTGTTCGCCGGGGCGACCTTCCCGATGATGGTCTCCGGGATCATCGTCCAGAAGATCCCGTTCACGATCTTCAGCGTCGCGCTCTACCTCTACCTGTTCCTGTCGGTGGCCGGCTCGTTCTCGGTCAAATTCGGCTTCCTCGCCGACAACACCGGCCTCGTCATCGCGATCCTCGTCGGCGTCGTCGTCCTCCTCTTCCTGCTCGCCCGGGTCTTCCGCAAACGGCTCGAGGGGCTGCGCGAACAGGTGGTCGAGGGCGGCGCGGTGCTGAAGACGCCGCGGCGCTTCCTCCTCGATGTCTTCGCGCCGTCGCTGGGCAGCTACCTGGCGCGACTGGCGACGGTCGCCGTCTTCCTCGCTGCCTACAACATCCCGGCCACCTTCCACAACGTCGCCGCGGTCACCGCCTCCAACTCGATCTCCAACACGATGTCGGCGACGCCGGGTGGGGTCGGCGTGACCCAGGCGATGAACTCGCTCGCGCTGGGGGGCTCGACCGGCACGGCGACCGCGACGGCCTACTCGATCAGCCAACAGCTCGTCACCACGGCCTGGAACGTGGTCTTCGCCGTAGTCCTCGTCTCCTGGGTCTTCGGCTGGAGCGGCGGCAAGCAGCTGGTCGAGTCCTCCTACGTCGACGCGAAGGCGAAAAGCCGCGAGATGAAAGAACGGCGCCGGCGCAAGCGGGCGACGGCCGATCAGGCCACGCCGCCGGGCTCCGCCTCGGCGGACACCGCGCCGTCCGAGCGCTGACCGAGCGCGGTGAGCCAGCCGCGCAGGATCCGGTGGATGCTCTCCGCCCCGACCACCTCCTCCTCCGGCCAGGCGAGGTCGGAGGGATGGAGGACGAAGGGGAAGGACTGGGTGCCGCCGAGGCCGCCGTGCGAGCCGACCAGCTCCTCGAAGGCGGCAACTTCGCCGAACCGCGGCCAGTAGGCGCTGTTGATCATCAGGTCGGCGCAATGCGGGAACGCGTCGGTGCGCCGTAGGTGACGGGCGGCGTTCGGGCCGAAGGGGGCGAGTGGATCCTCCCCCTCGACCCGTTCGGAATCGAGGTGGTGGACACCGGCCGGGCCGATCGCGAGGGCGCCGTCGGCGTCGGAGCGGACCAGGATGAAGCCGATCCCGGGGTGGGCGCGGAGAGCCGGGATCAGGGTCGGGTAGAGTTCCTCGATGTGCTCCAGTGGGACTCGGCCCGGGAGGCGCGGGAAGCTGACCAGGCCGAGGCAGCCCGACGCCATCACCGAGAGCTCCGGCAGCTCGCCTTCGGCGGTCGGGTCCGTCTCGCGCCGATCCTGCTCGGCGAGGACGATGGCACCGTCGGCGACCTGCCGCCGGGTCGCCGCGCGCACCGTCCGCCCCGCCACCGTGTCGTCGCGGGCAACCTCGGTGAGGCCGGCGCCGAAGTAGGAGAGCGCATCGTCGTCGCCACCGAGCGCGGCGAACACGCGGCCGGCATCGCAGCTCTCGCGCACCAGCTCCTCGAGCGAGCGCCCGAAGCGATCGCGGAAGGTTTCCCCCTGCGACTGCCCGTGGTCGGAGAGGACGGCGAGCCGGTAGGGGCGCGGCGCCTCCTCGCAGGCCGCCGCGATCCTGGCGATCTGGCGATCGAGATCGTGGAGGACGGCGAGCGCGTCGGGGCGTTCGATCCCCGAGTGGTGGGCGACCTCGTCGTAGGCCAGGAAGGTGGTGTAGATGGAGGGACGGCCGGCGAGCACGTCACCGATCACGGTCGCCACCTGGAGGTCGCGCTGCACCACCGTCGCCCAGGCGCGCATCAGTGCGTAGGAGCGGGGACGCGGGATGCGCGGCCGCACGTCGTCACGGACCTGGGCGCGGGCGGCGCGGCGCTCGCGGGCGATGTCGGCGACGACGAGGACGAGGGTGCGGGCGACCGAGTAAGGGCGGGCGAAGTAGGCGCTGTAATCACGGCCGAGCGGGCGACGGCGGCTGAGCGCCGTGCTCATCGTGAGCATCGAGTGGGGCGCATCCCCGGACAGGATGTTGGCGCGGCTGGCGCCGTCGTCGTGGAGGAGGCCGTGGCCATCGGAGTGACGGCGCTCGAGCTCTTCGGCGTCGCGGGGGTGGTTGGTGACGATCGCCCTCCCCCGCTCCTTCTCCCACCAGCGGAAGGCCGGCATGTCGTCATTGTTGCCGTGCAGGATGCCCGCCTGGCAGGCGCCGGTCTGTGAGGACCAATCGGTTTCCCAGCGGCGCAGCTCGTGGCTGCCGGAGCGCAGCCAGCGGGCGAGGGTCGGCGCGTTGCCATCACGGATCGCTCGCAGCAGGACGTCATGGGCGAGACCGTCGATCTCGAGCAGCAGGAGGCCGGGAACCTCGCTCTCGGTGACGTCGCCGCGCCGCCGCGCCTGCCGCCTTACGACCTGGCGGTACCACCATTCGTCATCGTCGATCGCCAGGGCGTAGTTGACGACCGCGGTCGTCGCCGCGAGCGCGATCGTGATTACCACCGCCTCGAGGACCCCGCTGACTTCGGCCCCCGGCAGCAGGTCGATCACCAGCCCGACCAGCACGGCGTTCAGGATCAGGCCACCGAGGCCGAGGGTCAGAACGTTGAGCGGCAGGGCGAGCCGCGCCAGCGCGGGCCAGACGAGGGCGTTCAGGACGCCGACCAGCGCCGCCGCAAGAAACGCGCCACCGACCCCGGCGAGCACGAAGCCGGCGAGGAGCCAGGACAACACGAGCAGCACCACCGCGTCGAAGGCGGTGACGAAGATGGCCCTGCGTATGCGCGACGCTCGCAACTGAACTTCCTCCCCTGGCGCGGTTGGCGGCACAGTCTCCTATCGCGGCGCCGCGAGCGCAACCACTCCTGAATGGCCGGCGTCACCGGCCCCGGAGTCGGAGGGGGCCGCCCTCTCGGGCCGGGGCCGGAAAGGGATGGGGTCGGGGAAGGATGAGGTCTCGGGAGGCTGTCGCCCGGGAAGAGATGCGGCCTTGTCAAGGTGGCGCCCCCGGAGGGATGGAGGCGGCCGTCCTCGCGTTCGCACTTTGCCGTAACCGGTACGGCGAAGTGCGAACGCGGAGGGGGCGTTGGCGGCCGTCGCCCCGGAAAGGGCCCGGCCCCCTGAGGCTGTCGCCCTTGAGGGGAAAGGGATGCGGCCGTCTCGTCCACGGCCCTGGCGGGCTGTGGCCGTGGCCGAGACGGCCGGGGGTGCGGGGAGCGGGCGGCGGAAGCACGGAGGGCCCTCGCGGGAGGATGCGGGCGAGCGTGAGGCGGATCCCTCACGGGTCTCCCACGGATCCCCCCGATCCCGGCGTCCGGGGGCCGGAGGGTGCCACGGATCCCCCGATCCTGGCGTCCGGGGGGCCGGAGGGTGCCACGGACCCCCCGATCCCGACCCCGGGGGCCGGGAGGTGTGACGGGACCGTCACGGAACGGGGACCCCGTCACGGAGACGTCGGGAACTCCACGCCTCCTCCCGTGTTGTCCAACGCTCACGGACGCGTTCCGTACTTTGACCCTGCCATGGCAGGGTCAAAGTACGGAGCGCGTTCCCGGGCCCTCCTTCCAGGCCCGGGAACGGACCGAAGGGTCCCGAGAGGGTGACGTTCCCGGCGTCTTCGTGACCGATCGGGGCGGGGTGTGGCCTCTCCCGCACGGACCCGTCACGTAAGTCCGACCTCGTGACGTCCCTGTGTCTCCCCTCATTCCCTGTCCCGTCTTTTTCACGACCCCCTCCCGTCCCTGCACGCCCCTTCCCCACGACCCCCTCCCGTCCCGGGCGCCTCATGGCGCTCACAGCCTGCCAGGAGCGCCATGAGGCGCCCGGGACCATCTCGGACGGGTGCGGGGGCCGGGGTCGCGGCGCAACTCGGACGGGCGGGGCGGTCGCGGGTCGGGCGCCATCTCGGACGGCCGCGACGCCCCACCCCCGGTCGTCTTAACGTCCGGTAGCCGAACCAAAGGCCGACCGCGGCATCAAACCGCCTAGATCCCCTCCAGGATCAGCTCCTCTCCCGGGGCCAGCACCCGAGCGTCGACCTGCGGCGCCAGGGCCTCCAGGCGCCCGGCGAAGGTCCGCGCGGGCTCGGCAAGCGGCCGCGGGCGCACTCGCGCCAGGCCGACCGGATAAAAGGTGCCCCAGTGGATCGGGACGACGATGCGGGGCGAGAGGAGCGCCGCGGCGCGGGCGGCGCGGGCGGGGTCCAGGTGGCCGGGCCCGAGTGTCGGTCCCCACCCCCAGACCGGCAGGAGGGCGAGATCGAGATCACGGCCGAGCTCGGCCATGCCGTCGAAGAGGTCCGTATCGCCGGCGAAGTAGACGCGCCGGCTGCCCTCGACCAGGAAGCCGACCGGCTCGGCGTCGACCCCGCGGCGCCCGATCTCGTGGTCGGCGTCGGTCGCGGTCACGGTGAGTGGTCCCAGCGGGTGCGTCTGACCCGGGCCCAGCTCGATCACGCGGCGGAACCGCCGACGCTCGAAGAAGGCCCGCGTCCCGGCCGGGACGATCAAGGGGACGTCGGCCGGGATGCGGCGCAGGGACCGCGCGTCGAGGTGGTCGCGGTGGAGGTGGGAGATCAGGACCGCGTCGAGCCGCTCGGTCACCTCACCGGCCGGCGGTGCGCCGCGCCGGCGCAGCGGCCCGATCCACCGTCCCAGCACCGGGTCGGTCAACAACCGCACGCCGTCCAGCTCGATCATGACGGTCGCGTGGCCGACGTAGGCGATGCGGTCGACGACGTCGCTCACCGACCTGGCCGGCGTCAGCCGAGCGCCGCGCCCTCGGCGGCCTTCGACGGCGGCGTCACGGGCAGCCGCATCATGCGGAAGGAGTTGACGAAGCCGGCGAGCGCCGCGAGCAGCGGCACGAGCAGCGCGATCTGCAGGGCCCGCGGGCGGGTGTCGGTGTTGATGGCCACGATCTCCGCCCGGATCGGCGGCGGCTCGTCGGCGAGCAGTTCTTCGAGCTGGGCATTGCTCATCACTTCGGCGTCTTCATCGAGCACGTCGGCGACGCGTTGCTGCTGGGCGGGCGGCAGCACGGCGCTCGCTTCCGCCTTCTTGGTGAAGGCGACCGAGAGGGTCGCCAGCATGATCGCCCCCGCGCAGGCGAGACCGAAGGAGAGACCGAAGGAGCCCGCCGCGGAGTTGACACCGGCCGCCTCTGAGATCCGCTCCTCGGCGATCGGGCCGAGGGTGAAGTTGTTGAGCTGGGAGACGAGCAGGCCGAGCCCGGAGCCGGCGATCGCCAGCGGCAGGACCAGGTACCAGCCGCCGTCGACGCGGGGTATGAAGGGGATCAGCAGGGCGAAGCCGACCGTGACCAGGAGGAAGCCGATGCGAACGATCGAGGCGGGGCGGCGGTCGCCCGCCTTGCGCCCGGCCAGCAGGGCGACGCCGAACATGCTGAGCGAGAGCGGCGCCAGCGAGAGGCCCGCCTGCAGGGCGTTGTATTCGAGCACCATCTGGAGGTAGATCGGCAGCGCGATCATCGCCCCGCCGAGGGCGACCTGCTGGAGCAGCTGCTGGCTGACGCCGATGCGGAAGGCGGGCGAACGGAAGAGGTCGGGGTCGATCAGCGCCGGGCGGCCGGCGCGCTTGCGGCGGCGCAGCCACCAGGCGAGGGCGCCCATCGCGGCGACGCCGAGGAGGATCAGCGCGCCGACCGCCTCGCCGCCCTCCTGCCAGACGAGGATGCCGAGGACGATCCCACCCATGCCGACGACCGAGAGCGCGGCACCGACGGTGTCGATCGCGCGGACGCCGGTGAAGGGGACGTCACGGACGAGGCCGAGGCCGGAAAGGACGATCGCGATGATCGCCGCCTCCATACCGAAGGCGACGCGCCAGGAGAGGAAGGTGGTGATGAAGCCGCCGAGCAGCGGGCCGATCGCGGCGGCGATCGAGGCGGCGGCGCCGACCAGCGCGTAGACCCGACGCTGCTCCTCGCCCTCGAAGTTGCCGTGGATCAGGGACTGCATCGCGGGCAGCAGGAGCGAGGCGCCGGTGCCGCCGACGAGCGCCCAGAAGATGATGATCGCGACGAGATCCTGGGCGAGCGTCATCGCGACCGCGCCGATCGCATAACCGATCAGGCCGAGCGCGTAGGCGCGCTTGCGGCCGATCAAGTCACCGACCTTGCCGCCGATCAGGATGAAGGCCGCCGAGACCAGCGCCTCGAGTGCGATCGCCGCCTGCACGCCGCTCACGGTCGTGTCGAGGTCCCGCACCACATAAGCGATCGAGACGTTCATCAGCGAGGTGTCGACGACGAGCACGAACATCGCCGCCGCCAAGAGCAGCCCGAGTCGCTTCCCCGCTTGTTCGGTCGCCGCCATCGCTCCGGGGGGCGAGCCTAGAGTGCGGCGGCGACGCCGGCAACTTGGCGACCATCACTTACGCTGGCCTGTATGAGCAAGGCCCACGGCGAACTCAGGGTGGCGCGGATCTACGATGAGCCGAGCGCCGCGGACGGGCGACGGATCCTGGTCGACCGGCTCTGGCCGCGCGGGGTGTCGAAGGAGCGGGCGCAGCTCGACGACTGGTGCAAGGAGGTGGCGCCGTCGGACGAGCTGCGGCGCTGGTACGGGCACGATCCGGAGCGCTTCGAGGAGTTCTCGGCGCGCTACCGGGCGGAGCTGGAGGAGGGCGAGCAGGCGGCGGCGCTGGACCGGATCACCGGCGACGCCGAAGCCGGCACCGTCACCCTCCTGACCGCGACGAAGGAGCCGGACCTGAGCCAGGCCGCCGTGTTGAAGGGCGCGATCGAAGAGCGGAGCCGGCGCTAGCGGCGCCCCGGCGGATCACGGCCCGGCCGGATTCGGAAGAATGGCCGCGTGCGGGTCGCGGAGATCAAGGACAAGGCGGTCGGGGCGGGGACCCGCGAGGACCCGGTCCCGGGCCTGGGCCAGGCGCTGATCCGGGTCCACGCCGCGGGCGTCAACGGCGCCGACCCGATCCAGGTGGCGGGCTTCTACCCGCCCCCGCCCGAGGCGGGCATCCCCGGCGACCTGCCCGGCATGGAGCTGGCGGGTGAGGTGATCGAGTCCCGCGCCCCCGTGCCACGGTTCGAACCAGGTGCGCGGGTGATGGCGATCGTCGCCGGCGCCGCGCAGGCGGAGCTGGCGGTGGTTGACGAGCGCCAGCTGATGCCGGTCCCCGATGCCCTCGACTGGACCCAGGCCGGCGGCTTCCCGGAGGTGTTCGCGACCGCCTACGACGCCGTCGTCGGCCAGGCGCAGCTGCGCAGCGGACAACGGCTCCTGGTCAACGGCGCGGGCGGCGGTGTCGGCACCGCCGCGGTCCAGCTCGGGCGCGCCCTCGGCGCCGACGTGACCGCCTCGGTGCGCAACGAGAAGAACCGGGCGGCGGTCGAGGAGCTGGGCGCCAACCGCGCGCTGTCCCCCGAGGAGGCGTTCGGGCACGGCCCCTTCGACGTCGTCCTCGAGCTGGTCGGCGGGCCGAATCTGGTCGCCGACGTCAAGGCGCTGGCGACCTGGGGCACGATCGTCGTGATCGGCGTCTCGGCGGGCCCCGAGGGCACGATCGACCTGCTCCGACTGATGTCCAAGCGCGGCACGATCCGCGCCTCCACCCTCCGCTACCGGCCGCCGGAGGAGAAAGCGATCCTCGCCCGCGAACTGGAAGCGCACGTCCTCCCCCTGGTCGCCGACGGCCGCCTCCGGGTCCCGATCGAGGCCGAGTTCCCGCTCGCCGAGGTCACCGCCGCCTACGAGCGCTTCAGCGCCGGCGGCCACGTCGGCAAGATCGTCCTGCGCTGCGATTAGGCGCCGGCAGGCCCTGCCGCCTCGTCGGCGACCGGGTACATCTGCAACCGACCATAGAAGGCGTTGGCGACGCGCAAGGCATGCACCTTGGCGGCGGCGGCGAGGGGGCCGTCGAAGAGTTCGTCGACCGTCTGGCACCACAGGACGAGCCAGCGCGCGAAGTGCTCCTGCCGCAGGCCCCCGGCTTTCTGGTGCAGTTGGGCGTGGACGCCGAAGGCACCCCCGCTATAGGACTTCGCGCCGAGTAGGTTGGTCGCCCAGAACGACGCGATCACCGGGATGTGCTCCTCCAGGTCGAGCTGGGCGACGTCGGTGAAGATCCAGCCGATCTCCTCGTCCACCATCGCCTTGCCATAGAAGGCGCGGACCAGCCGCTCGCAATCGTCGGCCGTCTCGATATCGGCGAGGGTCTCGGAGGCGCTCAGAAGCGGCGAACGGGCGATGGGGGACAGAACGACATCGACGACAATTATGGCAGCGGCCAGAGATGGGCCTGGCGAGGGCTACCCGCGCAGACTGCCCAAGGTCCTTCCACCAGCTTCGAACCCGGCGCCCCCGAGAGTAGCCATAGCCCACCCCCACCGTTAGCCCTAGGAGAGATCGGGTAAAGGCACTAGTTGCCTTTGCGCAGAACACGGTCCGCGACCCACAAGAAGAGCAGTCCCAGGACTGCAATGAGTGGAATTACATTAAGTGGCCCGGACAGCGGCGTCAACGTCCACACGATCGCCCCGAGCACCGTACCTATCACGACGGAGCGGCGGAGAAGCAACGGACCTGCGACCTCGACCAACCGAGTCAACCATGCCAGGGCAGAATAATACATCGTAATAGAAGAGAGAGAACTACGAACCCTTCGCGCACATTTGCCTGGAACGCATCATCCGACGAAGAACGACCCCCACAGGACAGGCACCAACACCAGAAGCACCGAGAGCAGCGGACCTTCCCTTTTCACCAGTGGTGTCTCTCTCGACGCATCGCCCACCGGACGATTCCCGCCTCATCCTCCGAATCGATGAAGCCGCCGGACCAACTCTCGCGATCGCCAGTCATTGCCTTGAACATAGCTCCCGGCACCCATCTGGATCGGCCAGATGACAGTCCCGTCCTCCGCCGCCTCCCGTCCAACCACCGAACCTCCCGCGCTGTCCGACTTCGGTTCGCCAATTCATCGAATCATAGGTCGCCAGACGTTCGTCACGATCCCGGTGATGTTTCGACCCCAGGTCGCCCCCAAGGACGTCGATGACGGCGAGGCCGTTCCGGAGGCCGGGTTCGATCAGGTTGCCGTCAGCGTCGCCACCGATTCTTCCCGCCGAGCTGTGCCTCGAATGCAGCCCCCACAAATAGCCCTCGAACGGAGAGCCGAGAGCGGCGGACGGGCTTCGAACCCGCGACCTCAAGCTTGGGAAGCTTGCGCTCTACCAACTGAGCTACCGCCGCGCTGGCGGGGATTCTAGTTAGGAGTGGCGCGGGCGGGCGGGCCGCCCGTCGTCACTGGGGCCAGACGAAGTGGCCGAGGAAGAAGGCGATGGCGAAGACGACCAGCAGAATCTGGGACAGCATGAAGATGGCGACGAAGACCCAGAAGCCGAGGCCGATCTTTTGTTCGAGGTTCATGCAACTGAAAATCTATCGCGAACCGAGGACGGCGGGCAGCCGGCCGTGCGGAGGTGTGCGGCCAGGCCCCTGAAGGCGTCCGCGGGTGCGGCCGCGGCACCGACCAGGACGACCGGCGCCGCGATCGGCGGGTCCAGCGGCAGGACGGCGAGGCCATCGGTGTCGATCAGGGGGACGGCACGCTCGAGGATCAGCGTCGCCGCCCCCTGCGTCCGCACCGCCTGGATCAGCCCCTGCGTGATCGTGCCGATCGGCGGCGCCACGACGTGCGGCAGTGAGGGGTCGCCGTGGACGCGCTCGACGAGGCGGAGACGAAGGGCCGGGTCGAGTGACTCGCTCGCCGCGATGAGGAGATCGCGCAGGTCCCCCCGGCGGATCAGAGCGCGGCCGGCCGCCGGGTGGTCGGCGGGAAAGACGACGACGGTCGGCTCGTGCCCGACCACCTCGACGCCGGGCTCCTGGGAGTCGCCGATCACCAGGGCGAGGTCGAGCGAGCCGGCGCGGACCAGGTGGAGGGCGTCGTCGGAGCCGCGCCGCTCGAACAGCGTCGGCGCGCCGCGCTCGCTGATCCATTCCTGGAGCGCGGCGTACCAGTAGCTTGGGAGGTCGGTGCTCGCCCCGATGGTGAGGGTGTGTTCGCGTTGGTCCACCCTCACCTGGGCAACGGCCCGCGCCATCGCCCTCTCGATCGCGATCGCGTGATCACGGAGCGTCGTCCCCGCCCGGGTGAGCTCGACCCGCCGGGTGGTGCGGACGACGACCTGCGCGCCCAGCTGCGACTCGAGCCGGTCGATATTGCGGGAGAGGGTCTGGCGCGAGATGCCGAGCCGCCTCGCCGCCGCGCCCAGCTGCAGCTCCTCGGCGAGGACGATGAACATCGGGATCAGGTCCCAGGAGATCGGTGCGCTCACCCATTCTCCGTCGGCTGGCTTGACGTACCCATGAAGGGAGAAACCTAGCTGCGAATTGACTTACCTTTCCCTCCGTTCTTCACCGGTTGGTAACGGTACGGAGCGTTCCCGCACAAATATGGGCGTAATCGCCTGCATTCGTGGTCGAATCCTTCACCCAGCAGTCACATCGATCACGCCGGCCACGCACATCATTCCGCCTGTTGGCGGCCGCTCCCGGCCGACCGAACCATCCCTCCCACCAAGGAGCACATTTGACCTCGCCACGAGCGCGCACGCGTGCGCGCGACGACTCACCCCAGCTTCGCCCTCGACGACACCGCCGGCTGATCCTCGCAATCCTCGCCGTGACCGCCCTTGCCCTCTCGCTCGCCTCGGCGGCCGGTGCCGCCTCGACGGCGTACGTGGGCGGGACCGGCATCCACGAAGGCGCGCTGGTCCCGATCAACCTCAGCGACGACACGCTCGGCGCCGAAATCCTGCTGCCCGGGGCTTCGCCGAACGCCGTCGTCGTCTCCCCCGACAACAGGACCGTGTACGGGGTCGGTGAGAACCTGGAAACCGAAGGCACCTACGTCGTCGCGGTGAACACCGAAACCAACGTCGCCGGCACACCGCTGATCACGGCCCCGGTGGGCGAACCGAAGGGGGCTGCGATCACCCCCGACGGCAAGACGATGTACGTCGCGGTGGGCCGCAACGGGATCCTCCCGATCAACCTCGAAACCAACGTCGCAGGCACGCTGATCGGCCTCCCCGGCGAGGTCTCCTACGGCGCCACCGGTGGCATCGCCTTCACTGCAGACGGCTCCAAGGCCTACGTCGCCAGCTTCAACAAGGTCTACGTCGTCGATGTCGCCACCGGCACGCCGGAGGCCGAACCGGCGAGCCCGATCCTCAGCCCCCTCTTCAACGGCGCTCGGCACATCGCCCTCTCCCCCGACGAGGGCGAACTCTGGGTGGCACCCGGCGAATCGACCTGGCTGACCCCGATCGACACCGCCACGGCGACCCCGAAGGCCCGCGTCAACCTCCCCGCCTTCGGCAGCAACCTGGCCTTCACCAAGGACGGGGCGACCCTCTGGGCGCTCTCCACCGGCAGCACCTCCAAACTGATCTCGATCGATCCGGCCACCGGCGCGACCGGGACCGAAATCAGCTTCGCCGAAAGCGGCATGCCGGTCGAGTCCTTCGGCAACGGCCTCGCCCTCTCGCCGAACGCGAAAACCGCCTACGTCTCGAGCGCGCGCAAATTCGCCCCGGTCAACCTGCTGTCGGGCACCGTCGGCACGCCGGTCGACCTCCCGATCTACTCGACGGGCATGGCGGTCTCCACGCTCGCCAACCCGGCCGGTGCGGCGACTCCGACGATCACCACGGATCCGCCCACGCAGTCGGGCGTCGTCGGTGATCCGACCAACCCGACGATGACGATCAACATCGGCCAGGTCGACGAAAACGGCGAACGGGTGGCTCCCGAGGACCTTCACGTCTCGGCTGCCACCGTGAACGGAGACCAGACCGCCGGGGGCCCGGCGAACCTACCCGCCGAGAACATCACGTTCACCGGCACCGGCAGCGAACGGGAAGTCCACTTCGATCCGGCCCACCCCGGCCTGTCGCACGTGACCCTCACGGTCACCGGCGAAGGCGGGAAGAGCAGCTCGATCGACTTCTGGTACGCGATCTCGATGGAAACGACCCCGACCAGCCGCGTGCTGCAGGGCGGCTCCGACGCGTCGACGGCGATCGATGCCGGTGAAGGCGACCTCCTGGTCGGTGACGACGAGCTCTCCCACATCAAGCTCTACTCGGCGGACCGCTCTGGCGCTCCGCTGCGCGAATTCGACATCGGTTACTCCAACACCTACGAGGTCGACTTCGAGGCCTCGGCCAAGGTGGGCAACACGATCTACTGGCTCGGCTCGCACGGCAACACCAAGGCCGGCATCGCCGACCCTGCCCGACAGGACGTCATCGCCACCGAAGTGACCGGCAGCGGCGACAAGACGCAGCTGACGAGGACCGGCGGCTTCACCGCCCTCCTCCGCAACATGCTCGCCTGGGACCGCGAACGCAAAGAACATGGTGAAGGGCTCGGCATCTACACCGGCCCGATCAGCGCGTTCAACTCGAGCGAATCGTCGGTCGACCTCGAGGGGGCGGAGTTCGCGCCGAACTCGAACTCGGAAATGTACCTCGGCATGCGCGAACCGATGGTCGAAGTCGGTGGCAGGCAGGACGCGCTGATCGTCCCGGTCACCAACATCAACCGGGTGGTCGCGGGGACCGAACCGCGCGCCAAGTTCGCCGAACCGATCCTGCTCGACCTCGACGGGATGGCGATCCGTGAGATGCGCAAGAACGCCGCGGGTCAGTACCTGATCCTCGGCGCCACGCGGTTCGATGAGGCGCTGTTCAGCTGGACCGGCGAACGCGGTGACAAACCGGTGCGTCTGACCACCCCGCTGCCGGAGAGCAGCGAAGAATATGCCGACGACCCGGGGGCCTGGGAGGGCATCGGCCAGATGCCCGCCGTGCTCACCGCCGGCAGCCAGGTGCGCCTGATCATGGACCAGGGCGAGACCCGCCCTTACGCGCCGGACCAGAGGACCAAGGGCAAGCAGCTCAGCGACATGCAGTGGCGCAAGTCGCGTACCGACGTGTTCACACTGGCGGGCAACGCCGGCGCCGCGGTCAGCGCCGCCGCGCCGAGCTTCGCCGCACAGGCGGCGAACACGGTCGGCGCCGGCCAGGTGGTGACGGTGACTAACACCGGCTCCCAGAACCTGGTCGTCGACAAGGTCCGGACCACGGACACGGACGAAGTCTCGGCGGGCGACTTCCTGGTCAGCCAGGACCAGTGCGTCGGCACCACGATCAAGGTCGGCGGCACCTGCAAGGTGCAGGTCCGCTTCGCGCCCTCGCGTGCCGGCGCGGCGTCGAACGCCGCGCTGGTGTTCGAAGGCAACGTCGACGGTGGGGCGGCCGCCGTTACGCTGACGGCGACCAGCACCTCGCTGCCGGCGGGTGAACCCGGTCCGACCGGCGCGCAGGGCGCGGCGGGCGAGCAGGGTCCGGCCGGCCAGGCCGGCGCCGACGGGACCGACGGCACGAACGGGACCGACGGCGCCCAGGGCCCGGCCGGGCCGAAGGGCGATGCGGGCCCGAAGGGCGACGCGGGCGCGCGTGGTGAAAAGGGCGCGGCGGGCAAGAACGGGACGGTCAGCTTCGCGGCCGACCGGTCCTCGGCGTCGGTGCGGCGCGGCGGCACCGCCGGGCTCGCCTTCGTCCTGCGCAACGGCACCGCCGCGGCGCTGCCCGCGGGGAGCGCCACCGCCACCCTGCCGAAGGGCCTCAAGGTCCGTGGCAGGCCGACCATCTCCGTCGCCGGGCTCGGCGCCGGCACCTCGAGCAAGGTGGTCCTGCGGCTGAAGGTCGCGAGCGGGACCCCGGCGGGCACCTACAAGGTGCCGGTCAAGCTGACGGTCGCCGGGCACTCGGTGACCGCGACGGTGTCGCTGAAGGTCAAGGGGTAGCCGCCGGGCACGAAGTCCCCGAAAGGCGCCGGTCCCGGGGAACGGGGCCGGCGCCCCTTTCGTGGGCGGGAGCGATCGCGGACAGCCCCGGCCACCGCTCCTTGAACCGGCGCTTAGGCGGTTTTCGTAGTCTCTGGGGTCCCGTGCGAATCCGCTCCATCATCGCCATCCTCGTGGCCGTGGCCATCGTCGCCCTGCTCGTCTTCGGCCTCATCAGCAAAGGCAACTCGCGCCTCGCCGTGGGCGAAACGGCGCCGTCCCCCACCCTGCCGAAGCTCGACGAAGGGGGCAGCGGCTCGCTGCGGGAATACCGCGGCAAGTGGGTCCTGGTGAACTTCTGGGCGTCATGGTGCGAACCCTGTCGCGACGAGGCACCGACCCTCGAGCAGTTCCAGCGCGAACACGGCGGCAAGAGCTTCACCGTGGTCGGGATCGACACCCAGGACCTGAGCGACGACGGCACCAAGTTCGCCAAGCAGTACGAACTGAGCTACCCACAGCTGCACGACGGCAACGGCAGCAACAGCCACGAATTCGGCACGACCGGCGTCCCCGAGAATTATCTGCTCGAACCGAACGGGAAGCTCGCCTGGGCCGTGGCGGGCCCGGTCGATGCGAAGATGCTGAACGAACAGGTGGCACCGTTCCTGCCCCCCCAGTCGAAGGAATCATGAGCGCGAGACGATACGGCGGGCTGCCGGCAATCCTCGCCGTGCTGGTCTCCATCACCGCCCTCGCCTTGCCGCCGGCGGCGGGCGCGGCCACCAGCCTCCGCACCACGCTCAACGAAATTGAGCAGGAAGTGATGTGCCCGGTCTGTGGCACCCTGCTCGGCCTGGCCGAATCGCCGCAGGCGACGCGCGAGAAGGCGTTCGTCGAAAAGCTGATCAAGGAAGGCAAGAGCAAGAACGAGATCAAGGACGCCCTGGTCGCCCAGTACGGCGACGCCGTCCTGGCCGAACCGAACGGGAGCGGCTTCAGCATCTCCGCCTACGTGGTCCCGATCGTCGCCTTCGTCCTCGCCGCCCTCCTCCTGGCCATAGCCGTCTGGAAATGGCGCCGCTCATCCGACGGAGGCGACAACCATCTCCCCGCGGTCGACGGCCCGAGCGCCGAGGATCGCCGCCGCCTCGACGAAGATCTAGGCCGTTACGACCTTTAGGGGCGGCGGGCCTGTCGTCGGGCGAGGCGGGAAGCTGGCGTGCGAGAGGGATGGGGCCTCGGGAAGCTGACGCCCGGGGGGAAGGGGCCCCGGCCCCTGAAGGTGCCGCCCGGGAAAGCCCCCGGCCCCCTCGAGCTGTCGCCCCTTGCGGAAAGGGACGCGGCCGTCTCGTCCACGGCCCTGGCAGGCTGTGGCCGTGGCCGAGACGGCCGGGTATGAAAGCGGTGGAGGAAGGCCCACGTGAGATCCACGGGAGCGTCACGGATCCGTGACGGGACCGTCACGGAAGAGCGACCCCGTCACGGAGACCGTGAGGACTCCACGCTTCCTCCCGTGTTGTCCAACCGTCACGGACACGTTCCGTACTTTGACCCTGCCATGGCAGGGTCAAAGTACGGAACGCGTTCCCGGGCCTTCCTTCCAGGCCCGGGAACGGACCGAAGGTTGCGGAAAGGGTGACGTTCCCGGCGTCTTCGTGACCGATCGGGGCGAGGGGTGGCCCCGCCCGTACGGACCCGTCACGGAAGTCCGACCTCGTGCGATCCCTGTCCCGCCTCTTTCACGACCCCCTCCCGTCCCCGTGCCCGCCTTCCCCACGACCCCCTCCCGTCCCGGGCGCCTCATGGCGCTCACAGCCTGCCAGGAGCGCCATGAGGCGCCCGGGACGCATCTCGGACGGGTGCGGCGGCCGGGGTCGCGCGCCATCTCGGACGGGTGTGGGCCGGGGTTGGGCGGCACCTCGGACGGCCGGGGCGCCCGGGGTCGCGGCGCACCTCGGACGGGTGCGGAGGCCCGGGCCGGGCCGCATCTCGGACAGGCGGCGGGGCCGGGGGTCGCGCCGCACCTCGGACGCTCCGCAACTCGGACGGGCGGGGTGGCCGCGGGTCGCGCCGCACCTCGGCCACCCGCCCCGCCCCCGAACCGCGTCCGCCTCTCTTCTCACCACCCGCCACGACCTCTCAACCACCTACCCCCCGACCACCACCGCCCCCAACGGAGAGGCGCCGATCCACGAGAGGGCGCCGGCGTTGGCCTTGGCGGCGCGGCGGCTCGGGCGCTCCGAGAGGGCCGTGAGGACGCAATCGGCCTCGGCGGCGGCGCTGCTGAGGGCGCCGCCGGCGCCCTCCAGGGGCGGGCCGAGGAGGACGACCAGGTCGTAGGCATCACGGAGCTTCGTGGTCATGTGGTGGAAGCTGCCGAGACCGAGGAGCGTCCGGGCGTCGCCCGTCGGCCGCCCGGCGCAGACGCAGACCAGGGTCCCCGCCTCGGGAGAGCTTGCCGAGCCGGCCAGGGTCAGAGGCTGGACGATGTCCGGCGGCGTCACCTCCCAGCGCAGGTACTCATGCAGGCCCGGGGTCGGCGCCAGACCCAGGTCCGCCGCGATCCGCGGCCGTTCGACGTCGCACTCGACCAGCGCCGTCGCCGTCCCCACCGCGGCGCCTACTCCGGCCAGGGCTACCGCGAGCGTCGCCGTCGGCCGCTCCTCCCCGGTCACCAGGACGACCCGCCGGTCGCCCACCTTCCCGAGTACGCCGCGCAGGGCCTCCAGGTCGGCGCGCCGCAACCCCCAGGCGCGCCCGTTCGAAGAACTGGGCGCGCCGATCTCGGCGAGGACGGGGAGCTTGGCGCCCCTCACATCCGCTCGGGCGCCGAGATCCCGAGCAGCCCGAGGCCCCCGGCAATCGTCCGCTTCGCGACCAGGCAGAGGGCGAGCCGCGAGGCCTCGACCCCCTCCCCCTCCGCGCCGACCACCTGGCAGTCGCGATAGAAGGCGTGGAAGTCGGCGGCGACCGCGGAGGAGTAGGCGCAGATCCGGTGCGGCGCCCGCCGCGCCGCCGCCTCGCGCACCTCGTGCGGGAATTCGAGCAGCCGCTTGACCAGCGCCTTCTCGCTCGGCGCCGGCGGCTCGGTGCGGCCGTCGGGATCGATCGCCCCCGGCACCGCGCTCCCCACCTCTTCGGCTTTGCGCAGGATCGAGGCGATCCGCGCGTGCGCGTATTGCACGTAGTAGACCGGGTTCTCGCTGGCCTGCTTGCGGGCCAGCGCGAGGTCGATGTCGACGGTCGTCTCGTGGGACCGCGAGAGCATGAACCAGCGCGCCGCGTCGGTACCGATGTCGTCGATCAGGTCGTCGAGGGAGACGAAGTCCCCGCTGCGCTTCGACATCTGCGCCCGCTGGCCGTCCTCGACGATGTGGACGAGCGACATGATCAGCGCCTCGAAGGAGTCTGGATCGGCGCCGAGCGCCGCGATCGAGGCCCGCAGCCGCCCCACGTAACCGTGGTGGTCGGCACCGAGCACGTCGATCAGCCGCACGAACCCGCGCTCCAGCTTGTCCCAGTGGTAGGCGATGTCCGGCATCAGGTAGGTCGGTTCGCCGTCGGAGCGGATCAGCACCCGGTCTTTGTCGTCGCCGAATTCGGTGGTGCGCAGCCAGAGGGCGCCCTCGTGACGGTAGGTGTGGCCGCCCGCGTCGAGCTTGCCAAGGGCGGCCTCGGCATCGCCGCGCTCGACCAGGCTGCGCTCCGAGAACCACGTGTCCATGACGACGCCGAAGCGGCGCAGGGTCTCGCGCACCTGGTCGATCATCAGCGCGATGCCGCGGTCGCCGACCGCAGTGAGGTCGTCGGGGTCGACCCCCTCGGCGGCGATCGCCTTGCCCAGCTCGACCACGTACTCGCCCTGATAGCCGTCCTCGGGCAGGTCCTCACCCTTCATCCGGGCGCTGATCGAGCGGGCGAAGTGGGTGATCTGGGAGCCCGCGTCGTTGATGTAGTACTCGCGCTCGACCTCGTGGCCGACCGCCGCCAGCAGCCGCACGACCGCGTCGCCGTAGGCCGCCCCGCGACCGCCACCGACGTGCAGCGGGCCGGTCGGGTTGGCGGAGACGAACTCGACCAGGATCCGTTCCGGCGCCACCGTCGGGACCGGGCCGAGGTCCTCCCCCGCGCCGACGAGCGTCGCCAGGGCGCGCCGATACCAGGCGTCGGATAGGTAGAGGTTGACGAAGCCGGGCCCGGCGACCTCGACCCGGTCGAGGCTCCCCGTCGCCCCGCCGAGGCTCGCTTCCAGCTCGCCCCGCAGGCGCTCGGCGACGGCGCGCGGGTTGTCACCGAGCGGCCCGGCGAGCAGCATCGCCGCATTGGAGCTGTAATCGCCGAGGTCCGGCTTGGGGGGACGGTCGAGGGTCGGGGCCGGCTCGGTGGGCTCGCCGTCGCGCAATGCCCGCGCGGCAGCCTCGACGGCGCCCTTCAGCTCGGCGATCGAATCGGTGGGAGGCATCGCGCAATCGTAAGTGTCTGCCCCGGTGGACGCGGCGGGCCAGTTAGTCTGAATCGCTTGCGCGTAGGGGTGATCTCAGATGTCCACTCCAATCTCCCGGCCTTGGAGGCGGTCCTCGAGTCGATCGAGACTGCCGGTCCGGAGGAGATCTGGTGCCTCGGCGACGTCGTCGGCTACGGCGCCCAGCCCGACGAGTGCGCGGCGCTGGTGCGCGAGCGCTGCGCCGCCGTCCTGAACGGCAACCACGACCTGGCGGTGACCGGCGGGATCGACGCGGCAACCTTCTCGGAGACGGCACGGGCGGCGGTCGGCTGGACCCGTGAGCACGCGTCGGCGGCGACGCTGGAGTTCCTCAAGGAGCTTTCGCCGGAGGGGGCGCGGGCGGGCCTCGGGCTCTTCCACGCCTCGCCGCGGGACCCGATCTGGGAGTACGTGCTCTCGATCGACCAGGCGGAAGCGGGCCTCGACGCGCAGCGCGAGCGCGTCTGCCTGGTCGGCCACTCGCACGTCGCGCTCTTCTTCACCCGGCCGCCCTCGACCGGGCGGCGCAGCTTCGCCACCGGCGCCCAGGCGGGCGACGGTGATCTGCTCGACCTGGTCGACGGGGAATGGCTGCTGAACCCCGGCAGCGTCGGCCAGCCGCGCGACGGCGACCCGCGCGCCGCCTGGCTCGAGCTCGACACCGACGAGTTGACCGCGCGCTACCACCGGGTCCCCTACGACACCGTTGGGGCCGGCGCGGCGATCCTCGGGGCCGGATTGCCGGAGACGCTCGCCGAGCGACTCCAGATCGGCCGCTGAACGCGGTCGAGAACCCCCCAAACGACCGACCCAAGTAAGCGAAACATAAGGGCAGATGCAGGGTAAATATCGACTCAGAAGTGTTCTCTAGACTCGAATCATGGGTCGCGTCCGCGCAGCCTCGCTCGTCCTTGCCGCGCTTGCGGTGGGACTTCTGCTGGCTGCCTGCGGGGGTGGCAGCAGCAACGAACTCCTGCCCGGGACGACGGCCGACCAGATCAACTCGAACCTCGACCTGGTGCGGGCGAGCTTCGCGGAAGGCGACTGCGAACGGGCCGAAAGCGGGGTCGCCGAAGTGACCACCCAGGTCGACGAACTCGGCAAGGTCGACGCCGAACTGAAGAAAGCTTTGAGCGACGGCGCGGCAAAGCTGTCCGAAGTGGTTTCTACCTGTAAGGCCAAGGAAGAAGAACGGGCACAGGCGGCCGAAGAAGCCGAACTGGAAGCCCAGGCGGAAGTCGAAGCCGAAGCACTCGCCGCCGAAGAAGAAGCCTTCGAACAGGAACAGAAGGCCGAAGAACGCGAAGAAAAGAAGACGGCCAGGGAAAAAGCCGAAGAACACGCCGAACAACCCGGTCCGGGCGAAGGTGAAGAATCAAAAGGCAAAGCCAAAGGCCACGAAAAGCAGGAAGAAAGCGTCGAACCCCCCATTGAAGGCGAAGAAGAAGTGAACCCCTCCGGCGGCGGGCCCGCGGGCGGAATCGGCCCGGGCGCGGCGGTCGAAGGCGGCGAAAGCTGATGGAGGCCGGAACCCTCTCAGGGCGCTACGAAACCGGCGAGCGGCTCGGCTCGGGCGGGATGTCGAACGTCTACAAAGCCACCGACCGCATCCTCGAGCGGACGGTCGCCGTCAAGATCCTGGCCGAGCACCTCTCCGACGACGAGCGCTTCGTCGCGCGGTTCCGGCGCGAGGCGCTGGCCGTGGCGCGGCTGATCCACCCCAACATCGTCCAGGTCTACGACTCGGGCGTCGACGACGGCCGCCACTACATCGTCATGGAGTACGTCGCCGGGCGCTCCGGCGCGCAGCTCTTGCAGCGCCACGGGCCGGTCGACGCCGAGACCGCGGCGGAGATCGGCATCCAGGCCTGCGCCGGGCTCGATTATGCGCACCGTCGCGGGATCATCCACCGTGACGTCAAGCCGGGGAACCTGATGATCACCGGCGGGCCGGTGGGCAGCGGCGAGCTGGTCGTGAAACTTACGGACTTCGGGATCGCGCGGGCGATCGAGCAGACGCGGATCACCCAGGTCGGCTCCGTGGTCGGCACCGCCGCCTACCTCTCCCCCGAGCAGGTGCGTGGCGACGAGGCGACCCCGGCGACCGACGTCTACGCGCTCGGCGTCGTCCTCTACCAGTTCCTCACCGGGCGGCTGCCCTACGAGGGCTCCTCCCTGGCCGAGCTGGCGGTGCGCCAGCAGAACGAGAAGCCGCTGCCGCCGAGCACCTACAACTCCGAGGTGCCCGAGCCGTTGAGCGCCGCCGTGCTGCGGGCGCTGGAGGGAGACACCAGCCGCCGCTACGCGAGCGCCGACGAGTTCGCGACCGGGCTGCAGATGGGGCTCGAAGGCGAGGACGTGACGACGATCGCCGGCCTCGGCGAAGGCAACACGCCGACGCGGGTCCTCGGCGGCGACACCGCGGCGACCCGACACCTCGACCGCACCACCGCGCAGACCGAGTACCGTCCCGCGCCGGCGCGCCGCATCGAGCGGCAGGACGCCGCCCCGCGACGCGCCGAACCGTACGCCGGGGACCCCCGCGCCCAGGCCTCGGCGCGGGCGCTTCAGCAGGCCGAGCCCCGCAAGCGCTCCGCCTTCTCCCGCTTCGTCCGCTTCCTCCTCGCCCTGGTCGCGCTGGTGCTCGTCGCGGGCGCGGTGGCGACCGGCGTGATCCTCACCACCGACAAGGCCGCCGGCGTCCACATCTCCAAAGTTGCCGGGGACACGGTCGACAAGGTGGTCGAAGAATTCAAGGGCCTCGTCTCGAAGAACAAGGAAGAATGAGGGTCAGGACCCCCGCGCGCCGGCCTCCCAAGGGGTCGCGCCGTCCATGATCGCGGCGCGGTAGGCAGCGAAGCGCTGCTCTTGGATCGCGCGACGGGCGTGCGTCGTCAGCTCGCGCATGTAGGTGAGGTTGTGGAGGACGATCAGGCGCACGGCGGTCAGTTCTTCGGCGCGGGAGAGGTAGGAGATGTAATCCCGCGTGTGGCGCGTGCACGCCGAGCAGGGACAACCATCGACCAGGGGATTGCGATCGCCCACCCAGCGGGCCTTGCGGAGGTCGAGGCGCCAGCGGGTCCCCGGGCTCGGCGCCAGGGCGACGCCGTGGCGGGCGAGGCGGGTCGGCACCACGCAATCGAAGACGTCGAGGCCCAGGGCGATACCGCCGAGCAGATCGTCGACCTCGCCGATGCCGAGCAGGTGCTTGGCCGGCTCCTCGGGGAGGAGCGGCGCGGTCATCGCGAGCACGCCGTGCATCTCCTCCTTGTCGCGGCCGAGGGTGCCGCCGATCGCGATGCCGTCGACCGCCGCCGCCGCGATGTACTCGGCCGATTCGACCCGCAGGTCCTCGTGGGTCCCGCCCTGGACGATCCCGAAGAGGGCCTGGCCCGCCGGGCCGTGCTCGTCGTGCCAGGCGACGCAACGGTCGAGCCAGCGGTGGGTCCGCTCGGTCGAGCGTGCGGTGTAGTCGCGGTCGGCGTGGAAGGGCGTGCACTCGTCGAAGGCGAGCGCGATGTCGGCGCCGAGCGCCGCCTGCACCTGCATCGAGACCTCGGGCGAGAGGAAGAGCTCGCGACCATCACGTGGTGAGCGGAAGCGCGCCCCCTCCTCGGTGAGCTCGACCTCGGAGCCGTGGTCGCCGGAACGGCCGCTCCCCTTCACCTCGTTGGCGACGCCGCCGTGGGCGAGCGAGAAGACCTGGAAGCCGCCCGAGTCGGTGATCAGCGCCCGGTCCCAGTTCATGAAGCCGTGGAGGTCACCGGCGGCGGCGATCCGCTCCGGCCCCGGGTTGACGAACAGGTGGTAGGTGTTGCCGAGGATCAACTGGTAGCCGAGCGCCGCGACCTCGTCCACATCAAGCCCCCGCACCGACCCCTTGGTCGCCAGGGGAATGAAGGTCGGCGTCTCGATCGGCCCGTGCGACGTCTGGATCGTCCCCGCCCGCGCCACCCCGTCACGAGCTTCGATCACAAAGTTGAGTCGATTCGGATCGCTACGCATGTTGACGGGCCGAAAACTCCAGCCATGGTTGAGTTTTCGGCCCATCAACGACGGGGGCCGGCAACTTCGTCACGGGTTGATCAGGGTGCGGCCGGTCATCGGGGCCGGCTGGGGGATGCCGAGGAGGGACAAGGCGGTGGGAGCGACGTCGGCGAGGATGCCACCGGAGCGCAGGTCGAGGCCCTCCTGGGTGACGATCAGCGGCACCGGGTTCAGCGAGTGGGCGGTGTTGGGGGAGCCGTCGGGCTCGAGCATGTTGTCGCAGTTGCCGTGGTCGGCGGTGATCACGCAGACGCCGCCCTTCGCCGCCACCGCCTCGACCACGCGGCCGAGCTGGGCGTCGACGGTTTCCAGCGCCTTCACCGCCGCCGGGATCACCCCGGTGTGGCCGACCATGTCGGGGTTGGCGAAGTTGATCACGCCGAAGCGGAAGTCCTCCTCGCCCCACTTCCCGACGAACGCGTCGGCGGCAGCCTCGGCGCTCATCTCCGGCTTGTGGTCGTAGGTCGGCACGTCGCGCGGCGATTCGACCAAGGTCTGCTCTTCGCCGTCCTGCTCTCCCTCGCGGCCGCCGTTGAAGAAGTAGGTGACGTGGGCGTACTTCTCGGTCTCGGCGACGTGGAGCTGGCGCCCGCCGGAAGCGGCGATCGTCGCCGCCAGCGTCGTCTGCGGCCGCTCCTCGGGGAAGGCGACCGGGTACGGCCAGCCCTTGCGGTAGGAGGTCATCGTCGTCATGTCGAGGATCGGCCCGCCAGAGCGGCTGAACTCGTCGAAGTCGGGCTCGGCCAGCGCCCGGGTCATCTCCCGTGCCCGGTCGGGCCGGAAGTTGACGAAGATCGCGACGTCGCCCGCCGCGGCGCCGTCGTAGGCGCCGATCACGGTCGGCTTGACGAACTCATCGGTCACCCCGTCGGCGTAGGAGGAGGCGATCGCCACGGCCGAGCTCGTCGCCTTCTGGCCCTGCGCGTGGACGATTGCGTCGTAGGCGAGCTTCACCCGCTCCCAGCGCGTATCGCGGTCCATCGCGTAATAGCGCCCGCTCACCGTCCCCACGCGACCCGCGGCGCGCAGCCAGCCCTCCAGCTCGGCCAGGTACTCGCGGCCGCCTTCCGGCGCCGTGTCGCGACCGTCGGTGAAGGCGTGGAAGACGACGTCGGGCACGCCTTCCTGGGAGGCCAGCTCGACGATCGCCTCGAGGTGCTCCCAGCCCGAGTGGACGCCGCCGTCGGACACCAGCCCGAGCAGGTGCAGCCGCCCCCGCGGGCTTTCGCGCGCCCGCGCACAGGCGGCGACCAGCGCCTCGTTCTCGTAGAAGGAGCCGTCGGCGATCGCGCCGTCGATCCGCGCCAGGTCCTGCTTGACGATCGCGCCCGCGCCGAGGTTCAGATGGCCGACCTCGGAGTTCCCCATCTGGCCGACCGGCAGGCCGACGTCGGGGCCCTGGGCGGAGAGCTCGGTGTGTGGGTACTGCGCCCAGAGGCGGTCGAAGACCGGCGTCTCGGCCAGCGAGACGGCGTTGCCGGGCCCCGGCGGCGCCAGCCCCCAGCCGTCGAGGATGACCAGCGCGACAGAGGGGACTAACGGCGACATGTCATGCTGCCTCGACGATTGCCGCGAAGTCCTCGGCGACCAGCGCCGCGCCGCCGACCAGGGCGCCGTCCACGTCGGGGAGCGCGAGAAGCTCGGCCGCGTTGCCGGGCTTGACCGAGCCGCCATAAAGGATCCGCACGTCGTCGGCCGCGGCGCCCCGCGCCCGCAGCACGTCACGGATGAACGCGCACGCCTCCTGGGCCTGCTCGGGGGTGGCGACCTTGCCGGTGCCGATCGCCCAGATCGGCTCGTAGGCGATCACGACCTTGGCGACGTCCGCGTCGGAGACCTCGGCGAGGTCCGCCCGCAGCTGGCGCTCCAGCACGTTCTCGGTCTCCCCCGCGTCGCGCGCCTGCTCGGACTCGCCGACGCAGAGGATCGGCTCGAGGTCCGCCGCCAACGCCGCCGGCACCTTCTTCGCCAGCGCCTCGTCGGTCTCGCCGAAGAACTGGCGCCGCTCGGAGTGGCCGAGGACCACGGCCTCGACGTCGAGCTCGACCAGCATCGGCGCCGACACCTCGCCGGTGAAGGCGCCGCTCTCCTCGAAGTGCATGTTTTGGGCGGCGACCCGGACGGCCGTCCCGCGCCGGCGCTCGACCACCTCATGGAGGGCCGTGAACGGCGGGCAGACCACAACGTCGTGCTGGGTCGCGGCGATCCGCGGCAAGAGCGCGTCGATGAACTCGGCCGCCTCGGCGACCGTCTTGTTCATCTTCCAGTTGGCGGCGATGTACGGGGTGCGGGACATCAGCTCTCCTCTCGGTCGGTGGGCTTGGCATCGATCAGGGCCTCGACCCCTGGCAGCTTCTTGCCCTCGAGCAGCTCCAGCGAGGCGCCGCCGCCGGTCGAGAGCCAGTCGACCTTCTCCTCGAGGCCGAACTGCACCATCGCGGCGACCGAGTCGCCACCGCCGACGACGGTCTTGCCGGGCGCCGCGGCCACCGCGTCGGCGACGGCGCGCGTCCCCGCCGCGAACGGCTCCATCTCGAAGGCCCCCATCGGCCCGTTCCAGAGCACCGTCCCGGCGCCGGCAACGGCCTCCGCGTAGAGCGCACCCGTCCTCGGGCCGACGTCGAGCCCCATCCAGCCGTCGGGGACCTCGATCCCGTCGAGCTCCTGGCGCTCGGTCTCGGCGCTGAACTCGCGCCCCAGCACCAGGTCCACGGGCAGGGTCAGCGCGCAGTCGGAGGCCGCGGCCTTGGCCAGCGCCTCGCGCGCCGCCACGACGCTCTCCTCGTCGTACAGCGAGTTCCCGATCTCCTTCCCCTGCGCCTTGAAGAAGCTGAAGCACATCGCGCCGCCGATCAGGATCTGGTCGGCGACCTCGAGGAAGCGGTCGATGACCCCGACCTTATCGGAGACCTTCGCCCCGCCGAGCACGACGACCAGCGGCCGGGCGGGGTCCTCGACCACCTTGCTCAGTTCGGTCACCTCGCGCTCCAGCAGGAGCCCGGCGTACCCGGGCAGGTGGCGCGCCACGCCCTCGGTCGAGGCGTGCGCCCGGTGCGCCGCGCCGAAAGCGTCGTTGACGTAGACCTGCGCCAGCGAGGCGAGCGACCCGGCCAGCATCGGGTCGTTCTTCGTCTCCCCCGGCTCGAAGCGGGTGTTCTCCAGCAGCAGCACTTCGCCCGGCCCGAGGCAGCCCGCGGCCAGGTCGACCTCGGCACCGATCACCTTCGGCGCCTGCGTCACCGGCACGCCGAGCAGCTCGCTCAGCCGCCGGCCCACCGGCGCCAGCGACAACTCCGGCTTGACCTCGCCGCCCGGCCGCCCGAGGTGGGAGGCGAGCACCAGCGCCGCCCCCCGTTCGCGCAACAGCTCCAGGGTCGGCAGGGCCGCCCGGATCCGCGTGTCGTCGACTACCTCGCCGTCCTTCAGCGGGACGTTGAAGTCGACCCGGACGAGGACGCGACGCCCCTTGACGGTGGCGTCGCGCACGCTTGCCTTGGAGAACGCCATCGAACTTCCCAGCGCCCCGCTCTACCGCCGGCCCGCGCTAGAGGACCTTGCCGGCGAGCTCGACGCAACGGTTGGAGTAGCCCCACTCGTTGTCGTACCAGGAGATCACCTTGGCCATGCGGCCGTCGCCGATCACCATCGTCGACTGCGCGTCGACGATCGAGGAATGCGGGTCGCCGACGATGTCGCTGGAGACGATCGCGTCCTCGGTGTAGTCGAGGATCCCCTTCATCGGACCCTCGGCGGCCGCCTGCAGCGCCGCGTTGATCTCGTCGGGGGTCAGCGGGTTGGCGGTGGTGAAGACGAGGTCGACGGCGGACCCGGTCGGCACCGGGGCGCGCATCGAGAAGCCGTTCAGCTTCCCGTTCAGCTCCGGCAGCACCAGCCCGACGGCCTTGGCGGCACCGGTCGAGGTCGGGATCAGGTTGAGCGCCGCGGCGCGCGAGCGGCGCGGGTCCTTGTGCGGCATGTCCTGGAGGCGCTGGTCGGCGGTATAGGCGTGGATCGTCGTCATCAGGCCCTGCTCGATCCCGAAGGACTCGTGCAGCACCTTCGCCAGCGGCGCCAGGCAGTTCGTCGTGCAGGAGGCGTTGGAGATGACGTCGTGGCTCGCCTTGTCGTAGACCTCGTCGAAGTTGACGCCGAGCGCGACGGTGACGTCGGGTTCGGTGGCGGGGGCGGAGATGATGACCTTCTTGGCACCGGCGGCGAGGTGCTTGGCGGCGTCCTCGCGCTTGGTGAAGAAGCCCGTCGACTCGATCACCACGTCGACGCCGAGGTCACCCCAGGGCAGGGCGGCGGGATCGCGCTCGGCGAGGACCTTCAGCTCCTTGCCGTCGATCGTCAGCGCGCCCTCGCCGACCTCGACCTTGCCCGGGAAGCGCCCGAGGATCGAGTCGTACTTGAGCAGGTTGCCCATGGTCGCGGTGTCGACCAGGTCGTTGACGGCGACGAACTCGATGTCCGCATCCGCTGCGTGCGCCGCGCGGAAGACGTTGCGCCCGATCCGTCCGAAACCGTTGATCCCGACCTTCACTGCCATTGAAGCCTCACTTCCTGAATTCTGTTTGGACAAGCCGATCCTAGGGATTGGGCCCCTACCGGGCTCGCCCCGGAGGGGGCGTGCTAATCGGACCCGACGGTGATCTCGATCTCGTAGCCGTCGGGGTCCTTGAGGAAAGCCGAGTAGGAGCCCGAACCGTAGGAGCGGCGTTCGCCAGGCTCCGCGACGCTCGTGCCGCCGGCTTTCATCCCGTTTTCGTAGGCCGCCTTCACCGCGACGATGCCGAGGCCGGAGACGCAGAGCAGGCCGTAACCGGGCTGTGGACCGTGGTGGGCGGAGATGAAGATGACCGGTTTGGCGATCCCGTAACCGATCGTTTTGTCCTCATCGAAGTGTCGCCGCCAACCGAGTGGGGCGAGCATCGTGTCGTAGAACGAGGCACTTCGTTCGAGGTCCGAGACCTCAAGGAGGACGTGGTGCAGCATGGTGCTGACGGAAAGTTATCTGCCGGGGGCGGCGTCAGGCTGTGCGCCTCACCCCGAGCGGGGGGTCCAGCGGAAGAAGCGGATCGCCAGGAGGAGTCCGCCGAGGCCCCAGATCGCGACGATCAGCAGGTGGTCCCAGGCGATCACGTGGGCCCCCCCGGGCACGTAGGCGTCGAAGAACGCGAGGAAGAAGTGGCGGATCGGGAAGAGGTCGGCGAAGCTGATGATCCCGCTCGGCAGCTGGTCGTCGGGGATGAAGACGCCGGAGAGGAAGTAGAGCGGCAGCAGCAGGAAGTTGACGATCGGGGCGGCGGCGTCCTGGGTCGGGATCGCGGCGGTGAGGGCGATGCCGAGACAGGAGAAGGAGGCGGCACCGATGGCGAGGACCAGGAGGACCTCCGGGATCCGGCCCCAGGGGAAGCTGACGCCGTAGGCGACGCCGCCGATCAGGGCCAGCAGCACCAGCATCATCACCGCGGTGACGATCGAGTTGCCGACCCGGCCGGCGATGAAGACCCACGACGGCATCGGGGTGCCGCGGCCGCGCTTCAGCCGGCCATCCTCGCGGGCGATCACCAGCGACATCGCCAGCGTCTGCATGGTCGAGGAGATGATCGCCATGGTGATGATCGCCGGCACGTAGTAGGTGTCGGTGTCGATGTGGCCGCCGCGCACTTCGACCTTCGAGCTGCCGAAGATCGTGCCGAAGATCACCAGCAGCAGGACCGGAAAGAACACGGTGAAGCCAACCGACGCCGGGTTGCGCCAGAAGGCCTTCTGGTCGAAGCGGAACTGGTGGCCGATCAGGGCGAGGCCGCTCATCGGCCCGCCTCCGCGGGGCGCGCCCGACTCATTCGACCGCCCCCTCCGCAGCCGAGGTGAGGTCGAGGTAGACGTCCTCCAGCGAGGGCCGCGTCACTTCGAGGCCGTCGAGGTCCTCGCCGCGCTCCAGCGCCTCGCCGGTGAGGCGGTGGAGCTCCCGCACCGGGTCGAGCGTTTCGATCGTGATCTCCTCGCCGCGCGCGTCGCGATAACGGATCGTGGCGGCGGCTTTCTCGCGTTCGCCGAGGTCCTCGGGGGTGCCCTCGGCGACGATCCGCCCGGCGGCGATGATCGTCACCCGGTCGGCGAGCCGTTGCGCCTCGTCCATGTAGTGGGTGGTGAGGAAGATCGTCTTGCCGAACTCCCGGAGCCCTTCGATCACGTCCCAGAACTGGCGCCGTGCCGAGGGGTCGAAGCCCGTCGTCGGCTCGTCGAGGAAGAGCAGCTCGGGATCGCCGACCAGCGCCATGCCGACGTCGAGCCGCCGCTGCTGGCCACCGGAGAGCTTGCGGGCGCGCTCGTCCGCCTTCCCCTCCAGCCCCACCAGGGCGATCGTCTCCTCGATCGGGCGCGGGTGACTGAAATACCCGGCATAAAGTTCGATCGACTCGCGTACGGTGAGGTAGGGATCGAGGCTGTTCGACTGCAGGACGATCCCGATCCGGTCGCGCCAGCCACGCCCGGCGGTCTCGGGATCCTCCCCCAACACCCGCACTTCTCCCCCGGTCCGCTTCCGGTACCCCTCCAGAATCTCGACGGTCGTCGTCTTCCCGGCCCCGTTGGGTCCGAGGAAGGCGAAGATCTCGCCGCGCGCCACGTCGAGGTCGATGCCGCGCACGGCCTCGTTCTCGCCGTAGCTCATGCGCAGGCCGCTGATGGAGATTGCTGGTTCAGGCACCGAAAATTCGATTCTAGGTTCTGTGTGGGTTGGGCGGGGGGTTCGGGGGTTAGGGGCGGCGCCCCGGGCCGGCACCCCGCGCCCTGGCCGGCACCCCTCGCCGTGCTGAGGGGAAAGCTGTCGCCGCGCGGCCGACGGGCGCCCCCGGCAGGCCGGAGCCGCCCATCGGCCGCCGGGTCGTAGGCGGAAGGTCACGGAGGGGACTGTGTCCGGGCACGAAGTCGTGACCCTCGACACGAAGTCGTGACCCTCGACACGAAGTCGTGACCCTCGGCGCGAAGTCGTGACCCTCGGCACGAAGTCGTGAGCTCGGCACGAAGTCGCGGGAGAGGCGTGACGGTTCCGCGCGCCGTGCGGATCCCGTCACGGTGAGTTCGCACTTGCCGTACCGGGTACGGCAAAGTGCGAACGCGTTGTAACGGGCCGACCTGCACGGGTCTCAGGGCGGGCCCCATCCCCCTTCCGCTGTTCCTTATGGTCCCGTGGGGACCATAAGGAACAGCGGGGCGATCTCCGGGGACGGAGGGATGCGCGGAAGCGTGACCTCGCTCTCCCTTCCGTGAGCCTTCCTGGCATCCGTGCGCCTTCCGTGACGCCCCCCTGAGGCCGCGTGGGCCGGCCTCGCAGGGACGCAGGGAAGCGAGGCGAGGGGAGCGCACACCGGTGCGTGACCCGAGGCGAGCGACCGAGGACGCCGCGAGGCCCCCACGCCGCCTCAGGGCATCCCTCGTTGCCCCGGGCGCCGGCAGGCAGCCCGGAAAGCAGCCCCTCAACCCCCGTCGATCATCTCCAGGATCGCCGCAGAGATCTCCGCCGGCGTCGGCGGGCAGCCGGGGATGCGAAGGTCTACGGGGAGGAGTTGGTCCAGGGGGAGGGCGAGCTCGGCGGGGTCGGCGAGGACGTTGCAGCCGAGGGCGCAATCGCCGAGGGCGGCGACGCGGCGGGGCTCGGGCATCGCCTCGTAAGCCGACAGGAGGGGTCCCTCCATGCGCCTGGTGATCGGCCCGGTGACGAGGAGAACATCGGCGTGGCGGGGGGAGGCCACGATGTCGAGCCCGAAGCGCTGGAAGTCGTATTGAGGCGCCGCGATCGCGGTCAGCTCGTGCTCGCAGGCGTTGCAGGAGCCGGCGTCGACGTGGCGGATCGCCAGCGAGCGCGCGCCCTGGCGGCGCGGCAGGGCGGCCTCGCGGCGGACGCGTTGGAGGTGGCGGAGGAGGACGAACATCAGCGATCCGCGCAGGCGTAGCAGAGCTCGAAGCTCTTGTTGATCAGCGGGAAGTCGGGCAAGAGGTTGTCGGCGGTGGCATGGGCGAGCGCCGGCCAGTTGGCGTAGGAGCCGGTCCGCAGGTGGACGCGGCCGAGGCGGCGGGCGACGGTGAGCTCGACCGCGCAGACGGTCTCCCCGCGCGGGCTCTCGACCCGGGCCACGCCGCGGGGGTCGGCCGGGCCGGGGTCCGAGCCCCCCGCCCCGATCGGCTCGGCGAGCAGCTCCTGTAGCAGCTCCAGCGTCGCCGGCAGCTCCACCCCGCGCACCTCGAGCCTCGCCCCGACGTCGCCGGAGGGCCGCGCCGGGGCGGCCGGGGCGAAGCTCGAGCCATACCAGAGGCCCGGGCTCGTCGAGCGGCAGTCGAGGGCGATCCCCGCGGCGCGGGCCGCGGGCCCGACCGCGCCCAGCGCCGCCGCGTCCTCCGCCGACAGCACGCCGACCCCGCCGAGGCGGGCCTGGACCGAGGCGGCGAAGGAGAGCTCGCGCCAGGCGCTCGCCGCGTCCTCCCCCAGCTCGCGCAGCGCGCCGCGGAGCGCGTCGGCCCGGGCCGCCGACACCTCCGGCCCGGCACCGATCGCCACCGTGCCGAAGAGGAACCGGTGCCCGACCAGCTCGGCGTTCAGCCGCAGCGCCCGCTCCTTCAGCGCCGCGAACGCCATGTTGCCAGGGGCGAAGCCCACCCCGGCGCAGATCTGCGCGATGTCGTTGAGGTGGTTGTAGAGGCGCTCGAGCTCCAACAGGAGGGTGCGACCGCGGCGCGCCTCCCGGTCCGCCACCAGCCCCAGCGCCGCTTCGCACGCCAGCGCGTAGGCGACCGAGTTGGCGACCGCGCACGCCCCACAGGCGCGCTGGGCGAAGGCGAGGCCGCGCTCCGGCGACGCGCCCTCCGCCGCCCGCTGGAGCCCGCGGTGCTTGTAGAAGAGGCGTGGGTCGAGGTGGAGGATCCGCTCGCCGACGACGTGGAAGCGGAAGTGGCCGGACTCGATCACCCCGGCGTGGATCGGGCCGACGGCCACCTGGTAGGTCCCCTCCCCGCTCACCGGCACGGTCCAGGACCCGGTCGCCGCGGTGTGGGCGACCAGCGGCCGCAGGGACTCGCGCCCGGCGAAGTCGAGCCCGTGGAGGTCGTGGGCCTCGCGCTCGTCCCAGTCGGCGCCCGGGAGCAGGTCGACGATCGTCGGCACGGCCTCCCCCTCCCCGACCTCGAGGCTCAGCATCCGGGTCGCCTCGCCATCGGCGAACAGGGCGTTCCAGCGACGCCCGGCGCCAGCCCCCACCGCGTAGGCACCGCAGAAGCGCCCGCCGCGATCGAGCTCGCCGAGGCACGCGTCGCGCCACCCGACAGGGGCCACGGCCACCGTCTCGGTCGCCTGCCGGGCGAACCCTGCGGTATGCGACGGGCTCACGCCCCGCCTCCCATCAGTCCCCGGACCAGGTCCGAGCCGGGCAGGACGCAGGCGGCCACGGTGAGCGCGAGGAGCGCCACGACCGCGACCCCCGAGAGCAACGCCACCGCCCGCGCCGAGCGCGGCCGGGGACCGGTTCCGCGACTGCCGCGGCCGCCGTACAGCCCCTCGAGCAGCGCGTGGGCGAGCCCGAGGAAGCCGAGCGCCAGCAGCACCGCGGCCACGGCGGCGACGGCGAGCAGCCCCGCTTCGATCCCCCCCAACAGCACCATCAGCTCGGAGGCGAAGAGCGGCGAGGGCGGCAACGCGGCGAGCGAGACCAGGCTGACCGTCATCGCCCCCGCGGTCGAGGGGCTGAAGCGCGCAACCCCCCGTGCCGCCCGCCGCGCCGCCCCGGGATCCTGGCGCAGCAACGGGATCGCGGTGTAGAAGCCGAGCGACTTGGCGATCGCGTGGCCGGCCAGGTGGATGACGACCCCGGCGATCGCCAGCGGCGTGCCGAAGCCGATCCCGAGGGCGATGATCCCCATGTGCTCGAGGCTCGAGTAGGCGAGCAGCCGCTTCCACGGCAGCGGCCGCCAGAGGAACGGCACCGCGACCGCGAGCGAGACGAGGCCGAAGCCGAGGAACAGCTCCTGGACCGCCGTCTGACCGAGGGCCGGGGCCAGCGCCAGCTGCGTCCGCCAGGCGATCAGCAGCACGGTCGGCAGGAGGGCGGCCGAGAGCAGCGCGCTGATCGGCGGCGGCGCCTCGCTGTGGGCATCCGGAAGCCAGTTGTGGACGGGTGCCCAGCCGATCTTGGCGGCGAGGCCGACGACGATCAGGACGAAGGCGAAGAGCGTGGTCCGCGCGGGCAGGCCCGCGGCGCTCCGGGCCAACGCGTCCCAGCCGAGGCTCGCCGGTCCGTGCCCGCCGACGGCGGCGTAGAGGACGACGATCCCGAGCAGCGCGACGCCGAGCCCGAGCGTGGTCAGCACCAGGTACTTCCAGCCTGCCTCGAGCGCGCTCCGTTTGCCGCTGAAGGTGACGAGCAGCGCCGAGGCCGCGGTCGTCGCCTCGATCAGGAGCCACGCCAGCGCCAGGTTGGCGGCCAGCGGCAGCGCCAGCAGCGCCGCCCAGAAGAGGTTGAAGGCGGCGTAGTAGTAGACGTGCGAGCGGCGCTCGCCGAACCAGCTGCGGCCCGCGTGGCGCAGGTAGGTCGGCGAGACGAGGGCGCTGGCGAACCCGACCGCCGCGGCGAGGGCGAGGAAGACGCCGGCGGCGACGTCGAGCGTGAACCAACTGCCCGACGCGGCGACTCCCGGCGCCGCGTCCAGGGCCAGCACCACGAGCGTCGCCGCGATCGCCGCGGTGAGGACGGCGCCGAAGAGGTTGATCCGGTCGGCGACCCGGCCGCTCGGGGCGAGGAAGACGAGCGCGGCCACCGCCACCGGCACCGCCGGCAGGGCGATCAGGAGCGCCTCGGTACTAGTCACGGAGGCCTCGCAACAGGTCGGTGTCGCCGCTGCCGACGCGCTCGTGGATCTTCCCCGCGAAGGCGATGGCGACGGTGACGACGAGGACGAGGTCGAACAGCACGCCGAGCTCGACCACGGCGGGGACGCCGCCGGGCACCGCGATCGCCAGCAGGTAGACGCCGTTCTCGGCGACCAGGACACCGAGGACCTGGAGGATCGCCGGACGACGGACGGCGACGGTGGTGATACCGAGGCACAGCAGAGCGACGGAGCCGTGCTCGGCGACGCGGTCCCCGAGCCCGAGCGGCGGCGTCGCGGCGACCGCGACGAGGACCACCGCGGTGGCGAGAAGGAGCCGCGTCGCCACCGACGTGGTCGGCGCCACCAGGGTCCGCTCGGGAGTGCGCCGCCGGGCGAGGACGAGGAGCACCGGGATCGCTGCGGCGCGGACCAGCAGGATCACCCCGGCAACCACCATCGTCCCGCTGTCGCCGCCCTCGAGCGAGAGCGCGGTGACCCCGAGAATCAGTCCCTGGAGGGCGACGAGGGCGGTCGCGAGGCTCCGCCGTCGCACCACGATCACACCGATCCCGAGCGCGACCAGGGCAGCGACCGCGGCGTTCACACCAGGCCTCCGACGAGGGCGCTCGCCAGGCCGACCAGCGCCAGGGCGCAGCCGCCGGCCATCAGGCCGGGGGCGCGCAGGATCCGCATCTTCGCCTGCGCCGTCTCCGTCGCCGCGAGCGCCGCGCAGAGGACCACGAGCCCGAGGGCGAGCCAGCCGAGCTGCTCCCAGAAGCCGCCCCAGTGCGGCCCGAAGAGCTCCACCGCCAGCACCAGGACGATCCAGTGGCGGGCGGCGGCGCTCCACTCGAGCAGCGCCAGGTCGCGCCCCGCGTACTCGAGCAGCGGCCCCTCGTGGATCATCGTCAGCTCCAGGTGGGTGTCGGGGTTGTCGATCGGCTGGCGTCCGGTCTCGACCAGGACGACGAGCGCGAAGGCCGCCGCGCCGCACCAGTGGGCGGGCTCTCCCCACGGCCCCGAGCCGCCCGCTGCCGCGCCCATCGCCACCAGGTCGGTGCTCGCGGCCGGCAGCGCGGCGACCACGATGGTGAGCAGCAGGAGCGGCTCGGCGAAGACCGCGAAGGTCAGATCGCGGCCCGAACCCATCAGGGCGAAGCCGGAGCCGGTGTCCCAGCTCGCGAGGGACAGTGCGAACCGGCCGAGGGCGAGGAGCCCGACCAGGACGAGCGCGTCGTTCCCCAGCGACCAGTCGGGGGCCCGGCCGGCGATCGGGACGAGGAGCAGGGCCAGAACCGTCGCCGCCGCGACCAGGCACGGTGCCAGGCGATAAAGGAGCGTGGTCGGCTGCGGGTCCGCCGCACTCTTGCCCCAGAGCCGGCGCAGCTCGCGGTACGGCTGCAGCGGCGAGGGGCCGCGACGACCCTGCAGGCGGGCCTTCAGCGACTGCACGGTGCCCGGCAACAGCGGCGCCAGGGCGAGCCCGCCGAGGACCTGGACGAGGGCGGCGACGGCGGTCATCCGAGCGCCCCCACGCGCAGCAGGACCAGCATCGCCAGGACCAGCACCAGCAGGTAGGCGGCGTAGGCCCGGACGCTCCCCGACTGGATCCGGCGCACGGTCGCGGCGACGGCGAGCGCCCGGTCCCGCAGCGGGCGATAGAGGTGGGTATCGAAGCGGTGGGGAACCTCGCCGCGGTAGGAGACCGAGGCGACCAGCCCGCCGCGCTTGGTGACCTCGACCTCGCGCTCCGGGCGCAGCACCGCCTGGAGGACGAGAACGAGCGGCTTGGTGAATCCGGCCGAGGTCCACCCCAACGCCGGCTCGACCCGCTGGCCGCAGGCCCAGGCGGGGACCGGCGCGGCGCGACGCTCACCGCGCAGGCGCCAGGCGACCGCGGTCAGGACGACGATCCCGAGCAGCAGCCACGGTGCCGGGAGCGAGCCGGTCCCCGGCACCTCGAGCCCCGGGTGGGCGGCCATCGCGGGAGCCCCCGGAGCCAGCTTGACCAGCGCCGGAAGCAGGAGACCGGGCACCGCGGCGAGGGCGATGCAGCAGCCGGCCAGGAACACCGGAGCGAGGCGCATCGCTGCCCCCGGCTCCGTCGCCACCGCCGACTCCGGGCGTCGCGGCTCCCCCAGCAGGGCGAGGCCGGCCGCCTTGACGAAGCAGAAGAGGGCGATCGCGGCGGTTGCGGCGAGGCCCGCGGCGGCCACGCCGCCCGCCAGCCCGGTCCCCAGCGAGGGCCCGAGGGCGACGTGGACGAGCGCCTGCAGGGTCAGCCACTCGGAGACGAAGCCGTTCAGCGGTGGCACCCCGGCGATCGCCGCGGCGCCGAGGAGGAACGCGGCGCCGGTCCACGGCATCCGCCGCAGGAGGCCGCCGAGGCGGTCGAGGTCGAGCGACCCGACGGCGCGCTCGAAGGAGCCCGCGGCGAGGAAGAGGAGGCTCTTGAAGACCGCGTGGTTGAGGACGTGGAGGAGCGCCGCGGCGAAGGCGATGGCCGCCCAGGTCCGGTCGCCCTCCCAGAGGAAGACCGTGGCGGCGCCGAGCCCGAGCGCGACGATGCCGACGTTCTCCACCGAGCTGAACGCGAGCAGGCGCTTCAGGTCCCGCTGGACGAGGGCGAAGAGGACCCCGCCGAGGGCCGAGAGCAGGCCGACCGCCAGTAGGACCAGCCCCGCCCAGAGCGGCACCGGCGCCGCCCATTGGAAGAACACCCGGATGAGACCGTAGATCGCGACCTTCACCATCACGCCCGACATCAGCGCCGAGAGGTGACTGGGGGCGACCGGGTGGGCGCGGGGCAACCAGGCATGGAGCGGCATCAACCCCGCCTTCGTCCCGAACCCGATCAGCGCGCCGACGATCACCAGCGTCTGCACCGCCGCGCCCTGCCCGGCGAGCGCCCCCGGGTCGGCGAGGGCGCCGTAGTGGGCGAGCGTCAGCATCGCGATCCACACCCCGGTGCCGCCGAGGTGGGTGACGGCGAGGTAGACGAAGACGACGTGGCGAACCTCGGGGTCGGTGCGCCGGACGAGGATCGCGGCCGCCGGGGCGAGCGTCATCAACTCCCAGGCGGCGAGGAAGATCGAGGCATCACGGGCGGCGACGACGCCGCCGAGGGAGAGCAGGAAGAGGCCGCCGAGGGCGACCAGCCAACGTTCGCCGGGCGCGCCGCGGAGATATTCGCGGCCGTAGGCGAGGGCCGGCAGGGCGACGAGCGCGATCGTCGCCAGGAAGAAGCCGCTGAGGCCATCGACGCCGAGCGCCGGCGCGAGCCCGCCGTGGAAGCCCGCGCCGATCGGCGCCGCGCCACAGAGGACGGCCACCCCGGCCGCGCCCGCCAGCCCGACCCCGATCGCCTGCAGCCCCAGGGCAGGAGCAGTCGGCAGCCGCACCAGCGGCCCGACCGTCCCCACGATGAGGACGACGGCCCCGAGGACCGCCGCCGTTTCGGCCGCGCCCAACCCGCCGGACCTACCGCGACCGGGTCTTCCTCGACGAGGCGCCTTCCCCAGGCGCCTCCTCCCCCAGCTCCCCCAACAGCGCGTGCGCTTCCTCCAGATGCGAACCGATGACCTGCCGCGCGCTCTCCATCAGCTGGAAGGTCCGCGGATCACGGACGCTGTAGTGGACGCTCGTCCCTTCCTTGCGCGCCTCCAGGATCCCCGCCCGGCGCATCGCCGCGAGGTGCTGCGAAGCACCGCTGGAATCGATCCCGAGCTCCGCCTGCAACTGCCCGACGGTCATCTCCCCGTCCCTCAACAGTCCGACCACGCGCACCCGGATCGGGTGCCCGAGCGTGCGGAAGAACTCCGCCTTCACCTGCGCCGCCGTCTCACGCTTGGTCGTCACCATCCGTAAGGACCTTATCTTATAAGCCAATAAGATTTCCCCCAGTCAGCTGTTCCTTTTGCCCACCATTCCGGCAAAAGGAACAGCTAACCGTCGATGTCGACGTCGCGGTGCTTCACGCGGACGACGACGTCGTCGCGGTTCTCGAGGTCCCGCCGGATGCGGTCGGCGACGGTCACCGAGCGGTGGCGGCCGCCGGTACAACCGATCGCGATCGTCAGGTGGCTCTTGCCCTCCGCCACGTAGGCGGGGACGAGGAACTCGAGCAGCGGCATAAGGCGACCGTAGAACTCGCCCGCCTGGGTTCCTGACTCGACGTAGCGACGGACCGCCTCGTCCTGGCCGGTCAGCGGGCGCAGGTCCAGGTCGTAGTGGGGGTTGGGCAGGAAGCGGACGTCGAGGGTGAGGTCGGCGTCGCGCGGCGGGCCGTTCTTGAAGCCGAAGGTGAGCAGCGTCAGCGCCAGCTTTTCGTCGCGCTCGGTGCCGAGCAACTCCTCGGCGATGCGGCGGCGCAGTTCGTGGCCGGTCAGGTCGGTGGTGTCGATGACGATGTCGGCGCGCTCACGCAGCGGCGCCAGCATCGCCCGCTCGGCGCGGATCCCGTCGACGATCCGCCCTTCGGGCGCCAGCGGATGGCGCCGGCGGGTCTCCTTATAGCGGTCGAGCAGCGTCCCCTCATCGGCCTCGAGGAAGAGTAGTTTCGGCTCCGGCCCGTCGCGTTCGAGGTCCTCGACCACCTGCACCAGCTCCTCGAAGTACTCGCCGCCGCGCACGTCGGAGACGATCGCGGCGCGCTCCACCCCGGAGCCCTCGTGGATGAAGAGCTCGCCCAGTCCGGCGATCATCCGGGGCGGCAGGTTGTCGACGCAGAAGTAGCCGCCGTCCTCGAAGGCGGCGATCGCTTCCGACTTCCCCGCCCCGGAGTGCCCGGTGATGATCACCAGGGTCATCTCGCGACGCGCCCTCTCCTCCTGCAGGATGTCGGTCTCGCTAGCCAATGCGGTGTAGTTGCTCGTGGATCTCACGGCCGAGTTTGCCAGGCAGGCCGGGCACACTCTCGAGTTCCTCCCGCGAAGCGGCCAGGAACCGCTCCGGGGAGCCGAAATGCCTGAGCAGGGCCCGCTTCCGCGCCGGACCCACGCCCTTCAGCTCGTCGAGCACCGAGCCGGTCATCGCCCGGTCGCGGCGACCCCGATGGTGTTCGATCGCGAACCGGTGCGCCTCGTCGCGGACCCGCTGCAGGAGCTGGTTCCCCTCCGAGCCGCGCGGCAGCTCGATCGGCTCGACGCAACCGGGGACGAAGACCTCCTCCTCGCGCTTGGCGAGGCTGACGATCGTCACGCCGAGGTCCGCGAACGGCCGCAGCGCGCGCATCCCGGCCGCGAGCTGGCCTTTACCCCCGTCGATCATGATCAGCGACGGGAGCGAGGCGAAGCTCTCGTCGCGTTTGCCGTCATGCGGCGAGAGGTCGTTCTGCTCGAAATAACGATTGAGGCGCCGGCCCAGCACCTCCTCCATCGAGGCGAAATCGTCGGGGCCCTGGTCGCCTGGCTCGCGCAGGTCCCCGCGGACCTTGAAGCGGCGGTAATCGGACTTCTTCGGCGCGCCGCCCTCGAAGACGACCATCGAGGCGACCGTGTGCTCGCCGCCGATCGTCGAGATGTCGAAGCCCTCGATGCGGACCGGCAGCTCCTCCATGCCGAGCACCTCGGCGAGCGAGCTGAGGCTCTCGACGCGACGGGCGCGGCGGTGCTCGCGCCGCAGCCGGTCCTGGTCCAGGGCCAGCTGGGCATTGCGCTCGGCGAGCTCACGCAGGCGGCGTTTGTCGCCCCGCTCGGCGGCGTGGACGGCGACCGCGGTGCCACGGCGCTCGCTCAGCGCCTCGGCGATCACCGGGGCGCGATCGCGCAGGTAGGAGCCGACGATGATCGTCCGCGGCATCGAGGGCGAGGCCGAGTAGTACTGCCCGATGAACTCCTCGGTCACCTCGGCGACGTCACGTTCGCCTTCGTTGTCGAGGTAGAAGCTCTGGCGCTCGGCGAGGATGCCGTCACGGACCTGGAACACCTGGGCGTTGGCGTCGGCGCCCTCGACCGCGACGCCGATCAGGTCGGCGGTCCCGACCGTGCCCCCGGCGACGCGCTGGCGCTCGAAGAGCGACCGGATCGCCTTGAGACGATCACGGTAGATCACCGCGCGCTCGAATTCCTCGGCGTCCGCGGCCTCCGCCATCTTGGCTTCCTGCTCCTTTTCCACCTGGCGATAGCGGCCGGAGAGGAAATCGATGATCGCGTCGATGTTGCGTCGGTACTCCTCCTGGGAGACGTGCCCCACGCAGGGCGCCCCGCAGCGCTTGATGTAGTAGTCGAGGCAGGGGCTGCCGGAGCGGCGGCCCGGCTCGACTCCCTCGCAGGTGCGGAACTGGAACAGCTTGCCCAGCAGGTCGAGCGTCTCGCGCAGGCGCTTGGCGCTGCTGAACGGCCCGAAATAGGCGCGATGAGCACGATGCTTCTCGCGGGTGAAGTAGACGCGTGGATAATCCTCGTCGAGGCTGACGGCGACGTAGGGATAGGACTTGTCGTCGCGCAGGCGGATGTTGAAGCGCGGGCGGTGGCGCTTGATGAAGCTCTGCTCGGTCAGCAGCGCCTCGGCCTCGGAGTTGGTGACGAGAGTGTCGATCCGCTCGATCCGGCTGGTCAGGCGCGGCTCGCCGCCGCTGAAGTGCGAGGCGATCCGTTTCTTGATCGAGCGCGCCTTGCCGACGTAGAGCAGCTCGTCGTCCTTGCCGTAGAAGAGGTAGACGCCCGGCTGGTCGGGCAGCTTGCGCCGCTCCTCGGCGATCCGCTCGGCGCGGCCGAGCGCCCCGCTCGAGCTTGCGTTGTGGTCGCCGATGGCCATCTCCCTAAGGGTAGGCTGCCGCCCAGCGCGGCTTTCGCGGACAGGGCGACCACAAGGAGCGAGATGAGCACCCCACCGGAACTGAACACCCTGCGGATCGAGATCGACGGCGACCTCGGGACGCTCACCCTCGACCGCCCCGACGCCTTCAACGCGATGAGCCCCGAGCTGATCGGGGAGCTCGCCATCGCCACCGGCTATCTCGCCGACACGGCGCCGATCCGCGCCCTGATCGTGACCGGCGCGGGCCGCGCCTTCTGCTCGGGCGGCGACATCAACTGGTTCCGGAAAGGAATCGACGAGCCCGACATCGACATCTCCGCCGACGTGCGCCGCGGCGCCGAGGTGATGCACCAGGCGATCATCGACCTGCGCCGGATCCCGGTCCCGGTGATCGCCGCGATCAACGGTCCGGCGGCCGGCGCGGGCTTCTCCCTCGCGCTCGCCTGTGATGTCCGCATCGCCTCCGAGGATGCCTTCTTCGCCCCGGCCTACGGCCGCGTCGGCCTTTCACCCGACGGCGGGATGACCTACTTCCTGCCCCGCGTCATCGGCCCGTCCAGGGCCCTCGAGCTGCTCCTCGACGACCCCAACCTGCCCGCCGCCGACGCCCTCGCGATGGGCATCGCCACCGAGGTCGTCCCCGGCGACCAGGTGATGGACCGCGCCCGCGAGCGCGCCGGCGAGCTCGCCAAGCTCGCCCCCCACTACGTGAAGATGGCCAAAAGCCTGGTCGGCGTGAGCCTCGACAACAGCATCACCGAGCACCTCCAGCTGGAGCGCCACGGTATCGCCGACGGCATCGGCACCGAGGACGCCCGCATCGGCATCAACGCCTTCTTCAGCGGCGAGAACCCAGAGTTCGCCGGCCGCTGACGACGTTGACGGGCCGAAAACTTCAGATATAGAGGAGTTTTCGGCCCGTCAACAAGGTCGACGCACGACTTTGTGACCCCCGACTCAGGCCGGCGGTGCCATCAGGCGGGTGACCGATTCGCCGACGAAGCTCGGCTTCGGCGCGCCCTCGACCGTGATCGTGAACTTGGTCACCGCCTGCCACCAGCCGCCCTCGAGCTCGTCGAAGGAGACCAGCTCGGCGCTGCCGACGATCTGGCTGCCGACCGGGACCGGTGCCGGGAAGCGCACCTTGTTCCAGCCATAATTGACGGCGAGCGCGAAGCCGTCCGCCTGCATCAGTTCCTGGCGAAAGCCGTCGGCCAGCGACAGGGTCAGGTTGCCGTGGGCAATCGTCACCCCGTAGGGGCTTTCCGTCTTCGCCCGCTCCGGGTCGACGTGGATCCACTGGTGGTCACCCGAGACGTCGGCGAAGCCGTTGATCAGATCCTGGGTCACGGTGCGCGCCGGGCTCGGCCCGATCTCCTTACCGACGATCGCTTTCATCCCCTCCACGCCCCGCACCGCGACTCCCGCCATCAGTCGGTCCACCAGTCGGGCAGCAGTTCGCCGTCGTTCGGATGGTGGGCGCCGACGGCGAGGACGGAGATGCCTTCCGGGCCGCCCTCGATGCAGCGCGCGACCTCGGGGGCGATCCGGATCGCGTCGAGCTCGACCACGTCGATCACCTCGTCGTCGAGTTTCAGCCGGCCCGAGCCCGCGATCACGACGTAGATCTCCTCGGCCTCGTCGTGCTTGTGGCCAAACGGCATCCGCTTGCCGGGCTTGACCTTGATGTGGGCAAGGCCGGTCTGCTCCGCGCCCAGGTCCTCACGGGCGAAGCGTGCCTCCTGCTGCTCGCTGAACCCGCCCGCCACGGCCGAGTCCTTCACATCGTTCAAGCTCTTGTGCGTGTAATCCGCCACTCTTCCTCCGAACGTTCGTGTCTCTGTTGACGCGTTCCGTAGCCTAGAAGGCGTGGCCAGCTCAGTCAGTCGCGTCCTCTCCAAATCACAGCTCGACATGCTCGCCGGGCATGGCGCCGAGAAGACGGCGGCGATCGGCGACGTCCTGTTCGAGGTCGGCGACGCGGTCTATCCGTTCATCGCGATCCGCGAGGGCGAGGCGGCGATCCTCGACGCGACCGGCCGCGAGATCGTCCGCCACGGGCCCGCCGGGTTCCTCGGCGAGATGAATCTCCTCTCCGGCCAGACCGTCTTCCTCACCGCGGTGGTGACCGAGCCGATGCGCTACGTCGAGGTCGACCGCGAAACGCTGCGCGCTCTGCTGTTCGAGGACGGCGCGCTCTCCGACCTGCTGCTGTCGGCCTTCGTCCAACGGCGCGAATCGCTGCAGCGCGTGGACGGGGTCGGAATCGAGATCGTCGGGCCGACCCAGGACCAGGCGACGCGGGCCCTGGTCGATTACGCGAAACGCCAACGCCTCCCCTACTCCTGGCGCGACCCGGTCGAGGACGCCGAGGCGGCGACGCTGGTGGCAGACCTCGCCGCCGAGGAGATTCCACTGGTGCGTCTGCCAGGAGGCGTCGACCTGCGCCGACCGAGCAACGGCGAGCTCTCGCGGGCGCTCGGGATCGGCCTCGAGCTGGACCGGCGCGAAGAGGTCGACCTGCTGATCGTCGGCGGCGGCCCGGCCGGGCTCGGCGCCGCGGTCTACGGTGCCTCGGAGGGCCTGAACACCCTGGTGGTCGAGAGCAACGTGCTCGGCGGCCAGGCCGGGACCTCGCGGCGGATCGAGAACTACCTCGGCTTCCCCGCCGGGATCAGCGGCACCGAACTGATCAGCCGCGCGATCACCCAGGCGCGCAAGTTCACCGCGCGCACCGCCACCCCCTACCGGGCGCTCTCGCTCAAGCCCGGCGGCGAGGGCGACCACGTGGTGAAGCTGGAGGGTGACCGCGAAGTCCTCGCCAAGGCGGTCCTGCTCTCGACCGGCGCCGAATACCGCAAACTGCCGGTCGACAACCTCGAAGAGTACGAGGGCCTGAGCGTCTTCTACGCTGCCGGGCCGCCCGAGGCGCAGCTCTGCGGCGCCCAGCGGGTCGGCATCGTGGGCGGCGGCAACTCGGCGGCCCAGGCGGCGGTCTGGCTGGCCCGCGGCGGCGCCCTCGTCACCCTGCTCCACCGCCGCGCCGACCTCGCGGAGACGATGTCGGCCTACCTGATCGACGAGCTCGACCGTTATGGCGTCGCGGTCCGTGATCGCAGTGAAATCTGCGAGCTCCACGGCACCGACGGCCGGCTCGAGAGCGTCAAGCTCACCGACGGCTCCGAACTTCCCTTCTCGTTCCTCTTCCTCTTCCTCGGCGCCTCCCCCTGCACCACCTGGCTCGGCGACTGCATCGCCCGCGACGAGAAGGGCTTCGTCCTCACCGGCCCCGACGCCGGCGCCGAAGGCCTGCTCGAGACCAGCGTCCCCGGCGTCTACGCCGCCGGGGACGTCCGCTCCGGCTCGATCAAGCGCTGCGCCACCGCGGTCGGCGAGGGTGCCACCGTCGTCCGCTTCGTCCACGAGCACATGAACAGGGTCCGCGAGACCCGCCAGACCGCCGCCGGCTCCTGAGCGGGTCGGCGCCATCGTCACGCGACGAGGCGAACTTCGAAGGCGGGGACGGACGTTGCGCCGGCGCCGCCGAGGAGGGCCATGATGCGGGCGACGTAGGCGCTGGTCTCGGGGATGGCGGGGACGCAGCGGCAGGATTCGACCGGGGCGGGACCGGCGTTGTAGGCGGCAAGGGCGAGCTCGGGGGAGCCGAACCGGTGGATCAGGTCGGACATCAGGTGCGCCTGGGCGTCGATGGCTTCGACCGGGTCGAAGGGGTCGACCAGGCCGTAGGTGGCCGCGGTGCTCGGCATGAACTGCGCGATGCCGGCGGCGCCGACCGGTGAGACCGCGAACGGGTTGAAATTGCTCTCCGCCATCAGCTGAGCCGCCAGCAGCGCGCCGGAAACTCCCCATTTCGTTGCGGATTTCGTCAGCGGGTCGTGGAAGCGCGCGGGGACGAAGCTCGGCAGCGTGGCGCCACCCGGTGGGCTCGCTTCCTCGCCGGGGCCCAGCACGGTGTTCCCGGCGTCCGAGCAGGGCGGCGGCCCCGCCGTGAAGCCGAAATGCCACGCCTCCCACGAGTACCGTTGCAAGAAGCCGAAGCGGCCCGCATTGACCGCCAGCCAGCCGTACGCGGATTCGGGACCGAGATCCAACTCGGTCGCGCAACGGTGCAGCGAGGTGCCCGGCGGCGCCACCCACTTCGGGTCGGGATGGGCGGCGAAGAGCGCCGCCTGTTCGGCGTCGGAGCGGAAGCCGGAAACGACGGCCAGGGTGATCCCGGCACCGGCCGCGGCGGCCGCCATGCGGTCGTAGGCGGCGGCCACGTCCGGGCGCATGCCCTTGCCATCCCGATAGACGAGCGCGCCACCGTACCCGCCACCACTCGCCATTGCCGGGCCTTCGGCGCCGGCGCTCGTCACCGGCGCCGCAGCTTCGGCTTCGGCGCTCGCCTCGACGTCCGGCGCCTCGCCGGAGCCGACCTCGAGCGTCGCCACCACCGTCACCTTCGCCCGCACCGGCGCGAACGAGGAACGGTCGGGAAAGACGACGCGCAGCCGGCCCGGGTCGACCGCGTTGTGGCGCCCGGCGGCGAGAGCGGCGCCCCGCGCCCGTTCCAGGTAGGTCGACTTCCCGATGTGGAACGGGTTCGCCGCGCCGTTCGGGAGCCGCGGCGGCGAGAGCAGCCGCAGCAGGTCGTCGCGCATCGATCGCACGGCCGAGATCGCGACCAGGTCGGCCGCCCGCTGGGCGCGACCCTTGCCGGTCACCGCCCCGGCGATCGCCACCAGCGCGATCGCCGCCGCGATCAGAACGAAGCAGCCGCCGAGCGCGAGCATCAGCGCCTGGCCGGACTCCTCACCCGCCCGCGCGATCCGGCGACGAGGCCGATGAGCGGCGCCCGGACCGCCTGCCCGCCGATGGCTCCGAACCTTCTCCGTGCCCGCTCCGTAACCCCGGCAGCGATTCCCGACGAAGGAGCTGATCCGATGCAACGAACCCGATCCCGAACGACGACCCGCCGCGCGCGCGGCCTCGCCGCCCTCGCCCTCGCCGCGGTCCTCGCGGTCAGCGCGATCGCCGTGCCGACGGCGCTCGCCCGCGGCAGTAAGACCGTGGTCGGCGAGGCCCGTGCCCCGAGCCTCCACGAGACCGTCCTCACGAACACCAAGGGCCTCACCCTCTACAGCCTGAGTGTCGAGAAGAACGGCAAGTTCATCTGCACCGGGTCCTGCACCTCGACCTGGATCCCGCTCACCGTCGCCCGCGGGACCACGCCGAAGGGTCCGGTCAGACTCGGTACGGTCAAGCGACCCGAAGGCAAGATCCAGGTGACCTTCAAGGGCCTGCCGCTCTACACCTTCCACGGCGACCACGCCAAGGGACAGGCGAACGGCGAGGGGTTCAAAGACGTCGGCACCTGGCACGCCGTCACCCCCTAGGCCCCAGGTCGAGCAGGCGCCGCAGCAGCGACTCCGGCAGCCCCCCGGAGTCGCTGCCGAGGGCGCCGAAGCCGGCGCGCCGCTCCGCCACCCAGCCGAGCCGGCGCTTCAGCACCGCCACGCGCAGCCCCCGCCGGAGTAAATCGTCGACCACCAGCGCGACCAGCGGCCGCGCCTCCTCCAGGTCGGCCCGCAGGAGCGCCGCATCCGGACGCGGCGCTCCTTGCGTCTCCAGGAACGGCTGCAGCAGACCCGGCACCAGGTGGACGACCGCAAGGCCGCCACGGGCGGCGGTGACGGCAACGCCCACCGCCGCCAGTCCCTCCTCGTCGGCGGCCACGGAGAGGTGACACACCTCCCCGCGCGCCGCCGGGCGCTGCGTGGGCAGGCGCGCCGCGAGGCGCTCCTCCAGCCGGTGCGCGGCGGCCGACGCGATCAGGGTCGGCCGCGGCACCCGACCGCCGACGTCGACCAGCAACGAGGCCTGCTCCACACCCGACCCGGCACAGGAGAGCGCGGCGGCAGCTCCGCGCGAGCCCTCCGCGGCACCGACAGCGGTGACCACGACGACGGTGCCGTTGCGTGGCGCGGTGAAGACGCTCCTGACCGGCGCCCCGAAGACGCCGCCGGGCGACTCCCGCCCCGGCACGACGGGCCCGAAGGTGGTGGGAGATTCTGCCGTTGCGGCCTCGCGACTCATTCGGCTGACCTCGCGCCGGCGATGCTGGTCACGCTCAGGTGGTCGGCGATCGCGCCGAACGGAGACGGCGGCCGCAGGTGGACGATCACCTCGTCGCCTGCGACCGTGACCGAGACGTTGTCCTCGGCCCAGCCCGGCAGCGCCTCCCGAGCGGCCTCGGCCGCGGAGCCGCCCCCGGCCAGCGCCAGCGCGCCCGCCTCGGCCGCGCCGTCGGCAAGCGTCATGGCGTAGCCGGCGGCCAGGAGCTGGAGCGAGATCAGCGCGGCAACGATCAGCGCGGGAACGGCGGCGACGAGTTCGACGGCCGCCTGGCCGCTCTCGACGCGGAGCAACCGACGGGCGGGCGACGCACCAGAACGTGCTCGCCGGGCAGTTGCTCGGGCGCGCAGCCGCGCGACGAGCTCAGCCATCGCCGTCCCCCAGTCCGCTGCGCGCGCCGACCTTCACCTCGGGCAGCTCCGGCAGCAAGGTAGGCACCGGGACCCGCACCGAGACGATGCCGTCGTCGTCCCCTCCTTCGACCACCGCCCCATCGCGCATCGCCGCGGGGAGCGTCCGGCGCGCCGCGGCCTCGACGTCAGCCCCGATCAGGGCTGCCCGCGCCCCGGCCCGCGCGGCCACGCTCGCCGACCAGAGGGCCTGGCCGGCGAGCGCTATCTGGGCCGCGGCGGCGAGCGCCAGCAACAGAAAGGGCACGGCCGCGATCAGCTCGACCGAAGCCGTTCCTTTCTCCCCGTGACCTGCGTTGTCGGCGCTCTTGGGTGGCACGCCGACCACCCTGAAGACGAAATGCGCGCCTGTGGTGCGCGCATTGGATCAATTCAGGGCCAATTGTGTGCCGAAAGTGGAACGCCCGCCCGGAACAGGGCCACGGGCGGCCCCCCGGCGCGAGCTCAGTAGGTGTTCGCCTCGGTCCAGATCCGCCAGATCGCGACCACCGAGGCCGCCAGCAGGAGGATCCAGACCAGCGTCCCGCCGCCGGTCGACCAGAGCTTCTCCTGGCCGGCCACCAGCAGGGCCAACATCCCGAACGCCCCGTAGAAGATCGCCCGCCGACCATCGCTCAGCGTCGCCAAGGTGAGCTGGTTCTGGCGGCTCAGCGTGTAGAGCATCCAGGAGATCCCGGCCAGGAACGCCATGACGATCGCCGTCATCACGGTGTCGACCGCGTTGCCGCCTCCCGGGAGGAACGCGACTCCGAGCGCCAGAAGCATGATGATCGCGACGTTTCGCGCGGCCTTCACGACACAGATCGTACTCCGACCCGCCGGCCGGTGGTCGAATTACTTACTGGTCATGACGATCACGCCGATCACGACCGCCGCGGCGACCGCCAGCAGCGCCAGGCCCGCGACCCCGGCCGCCGCCACGGCAGCCACCCGCCGCTCTTCCAGGGTCAGGTCGGTGAAGCGCGCCGCACCCCAGATCGCCACCGAGAAGATCAGCGTCACCCCGACCCCCGCGACGAAGGCGAAGACCACGGTCTGCACCAGATCCTTCGTTTCGACGATCTCGGCAAGGACGGGAATCGCCATCACCCGCTCTGCACCGTCACCGGCGCGCCCCGCTGCGCCCGCCGCGCGAAGGCGGCGCCGATCGCCGCCAGCGCCCCGACCGTCACCACCACCGGCCCGACCGCGCCGCTGCCGAAGAGGTTCGTGACCCCGTAGACCACCGCACCGATCAGCGCCGCCGCGGGCAGCGTCAGCACCCAGGCGACGACGATGTTCCTGGCCACACCCCAGCGCACCGCCGAGAGCCGTTTCGCCGCACCGGCCCCCATCACCCCGCCGTTGATCACGTGCGTGGTCGACAGCGGGAAGCCGAAGTGGGTCGAGGCGAGGATCACCGCCGCCCCTGCCCCCTGCGAGGTGAATCCCTGGGCCGCGTCCATCTTGATGATCCGCGTGCCGGTCGTCTTGATGATCCGCCAGCCGCCGCTGTAGGTGCCGCCCGCGATCGCCAGCGCCGAGGCGGCGATCACCCAGGTCGGCGGGTCCGCCCCGGCGGCAAGGCTGCCGTTGGCGATCAGCGCCAGGGTGATGACCCCCATCGTCTTCTGCGCGTCGTTGGTCCCGTGTGCCAGCGCCAGCATCCCACCGGAAACGACCTGTCCGTACTTGAAGCCACGGCTGACGATCCCCGGCCGCTGCCTGCCGACCACCCGGTAGGCGAGCCCGATCGACGCCCCTGCCGAAACGAAGGCAAGGAGCGGAGCGATGACCGCCGGGATCAGCACCTTGCCGAGCAGCCCTTCGGCGATCACCACCTGGAATCCCGACGCGGCGACCGCCGAGCCCACGACACCACCGATCAGCGCGTGGGAGGAGCTCGAGGGCAACCCGAAGTACCAGGTGACGAGGTTCCAGGCGATCGCCCCGATCAGCCCGGCGAAGACGATCGTCGGTGTGATCACGGCGGCGTCGACGACGTCGTTGGCGACCGTCGCGGCCACGGTGATCGAGATGAACGCGCCGGCGAAGTTCAACAGCGAGGCCGCCGCGATCGCCACCTGCGGCCGCGCCGCCCCGGTCGAGATCGAGGTCGCGACGACGTTCGCGGTGTCGTGGAAGCCGTTGGTGAAGTCGAAGGCGAGGGCGGCGCCGATGACGAGGACGAGGATGACGTCGGAACTCACGGCCGGGAACCTACCGGCCGCGTTTACATTTTTGTTACGACCCCATGTGTTACGCGCTTCGACCAGACCCCTGGCGCGATCTGGGCCAGGCCGGCAAGGACGCAGGGAACGAGCGAGGGGAGCGCACTCCGGTGCGTGACCCGAAGCGAGCGACCGAGGACGCCGCCGGCCGCCCCCGGATCGCGCCGGGTCAGGAGTTCTTGATGACGATGCCCTCGAGGATCTGGGCGGCCTTCTCCGTCGCGTCGATCGCCTCCTCGAGCACGCCGAAGATGTCCTTCCAGCGGATCACGAAGATCGGGTCGATCGCATCGGTGAAGAGTGCCGCCACCGCGTCGCGGGAGATCCGGTCGCCTTCGTTCTCCAGTCGATGGACCTCGATCCAGTACTGGTCGAGGTCCTTGAACGAAGGAAGGTTCGCAAGCCCCTCGGCGAGCGCTTCGCAGGAGCGCACCAGCACTCCGGTCAGGGCGCCGGCCTGGTCCATCGGCGCCTCGACCTGGTAGAGGCCGAGGAAGTCCGCCGCCTCCTCGGTGAAGTCGACGATGTCGTCGAGCTGCGTCGCCAACCCGTAGATGTCCTCGCGATCGATCGGCGTGACGAACGTCGTGTTCAGCCTTTTGATGATTTCGTGGGTGACTTTGTCCCCACGGTGCTCGGCTTCGACGATGTCCTGGTGGAGCGTCCCGGCGTCGGGCCACTCGCGCATCAGCTGATCGAGCAACTGGGCCGAATGGACGCTGTTTTTCCCCGCCTCCACGAAGAGATCGAAGAACGTCTGATCGTGGGGGAGAAGCGAAAAGCGCGCCACCGTTGACATCCTAGTCGCCATCCTCTGATCCTGTTCAGCCCGTCGCCGCCGTGGTGGCGCTGGTCGGAGTCACGGTCGCGGTCCCGCCGGCCGCCGTCGTCAACTGCTCCGCCGCCCGCGATGCCGCCCGCTCGCGGAGTTCCAGTTGCACGTCGCGCCGCGGCTCGTCGGGGGCGCGCTGGATCCGCGTCCACTCGCCGTCGGAGCCCAGGTCCCAGGAATTCGCGTTGTCGGCGAAGCAGCGCTCCAGCACGTCGCACATCTCTGCCTGCAGCGCCGGGTCTTCGACCGGTGCGACCAGCTCGACCCGGCTGTCGAGGTTGCGCGGCATCATGTCCGCGGACCCCATCAGCACGCGGGTCTCATCACCGCGGTGGAAGGTGTAGACGCGCGAATGCTCAAGGAAGCGACCGACGATCGAGCAGACCCGAATGTTGTCGGAGATCCCCGGCACGCCCGGCTTCAGGCAGCAGATCCCGCGCACGTTCAGATCGATCCGCACCCCCGCCTGCGAGGCCCGGTAGAGCGCCCGGATGCACCCGGCGTCGACCAGCGAGTTCATCTTCAGCGCGATCCGCGCTTCTTCGCCCGCCTCGTGGGCGGCGATCGTCGCGTCGATCTCCTCGACGAAGCGGTCCCGCATCGTCGTCGGCGAGACCAGCATCTTGCGGTAGACCGCCGGGCGCCCGTAACCGGTGAGGAAGTTGAACATCTCCGCCACATCGGCGCCGATGTCGGGGTCGGCGGTGAAGAGGCCGAAGTCGGTGTAGAGGCGCGCCGTCTTGGCGTGGTAGTTGCCGGTGCCGATGTGGACGTACTCGCGCACCAGGTGACCCTCCCGACGCGCCACCAGGATCGCCTTGACGTGCGTCTTCAGCCCCGGGATCCCGTAGACGACGTGGACGCCGGCCTCCTCCAGCGCTTTCGCCCAGTGGATGTTGGCCTCCTCGTCGAAGCGCGCTTTCAACTCGACCATGCAGACCGCCTGCTTGCCACGTTCGGAGGCGCGGATCAGCGACGGAACCAACGGCGAGTCGTCGCTCGTCCGGTACACGGTCTGCTTGATCGCCAGCACGTCGGGGTCTTCGACCGCCTGCTCGACGAAGCGTTCGACCGACGTCGCGAAAGAGTCGTAGGGATGGTGGACGAGCAGGTCGGCATGGCGGATCTCGCGGAACATGTCGACCGGCAGCTCGTCCTCCCCCTGCAGCCGCGGCTGGGTCACCGGGGTCCAGGGCGAATAACGGAGCTCGGCGTGGCCCGGGACGTCGGCGAGCTCGGAGAGGTCGGCCAGGTCGAGCAGCCCGTCGATGTCGTAGACCTCGCGGTCTTCGAGGCGCAGCGCGCCGATCAGCTCCTGCCGCAGCTTCGGGTTCATCCCGGTTGCGATCTCGAGCCGTACCACCTCACCGAAGCGACGCCGGCGCAGCTCGTCCTGAACCGCCTGCAGCAGGTCGTCCGCCTCGTCGGAGACGGTGAAGTCGGCATCGCGGGTCACCCGGAAGAAGCCGTAATCGACCACTTCGGTGCCTGGGAAGAGCGCGTCGAGATTGGTCGCGATCACCTGCTCCAAGGGGACGAACGCACCGTTCGTGCCGACCGGCAGGAAGCGTCCGAGCAGCTCCTTCGGGACCTTCACCCGGGCGACGATCTCGACCTCCGACTCCGGGTCACGCAGGAGTACCGCGAGGCTCAGTGAGAGGTTCGAGATGTAAGGGAACGGCCGGCCGAGGCCGATCACCAGCGGCGTCAACGCCGGGAAGACCTGCTCGTGGAAGCGCCGGTGCATCTGGCGCTGCTCCTCCTCGCTGGCGTCCTCGAGCGAGACGATGCGGATGTCCTCGCGCTCCAGAGCGGGGCGCAGGACGCCGCCGAAGCAGTGCTGCAGCCGGCGATCCAGCTCGAGCACGATCCGCTGGATGCGATCGATCTGCTCGCCCGGCCGCAGGCCGTCGGGGCCGCGCGCGTCGATCCCCGCGTCGAGCTGGTCGAACAGCCCGGCCACCCGCACCATGTAGAACTCGTCGAGGTTCGAGGCGTAGATCGCGCAGAACCGCAGCCGCTCCAGCAACGGCACGCTGCCGTCCTCGGCGAGCTCCAGCACCCGGCGGTTGAACTCCAGCCAGGAGAGCTCTCGGTTGAAGTAGAGAGAGGGATCGTCGAGGCTGACAACCGACTCGGCCAAGGGGACATCGTACTGCTGCTGCACGCGTCCCCTTTCCTGCCCGTTATGCGACTCGTCGGAGCGGTGGCGTGGAGGAGCCCGGGGCGGCGGTCGGAACGCCGACCGTGGCGCCGTCGAGGGCCAGCCGGTAGCCGGCCGCGAGCTGGCTCATCGAACGCTCCCAGGAGCGGGCCCGGGCGCCGCGGGCGCCGGCCGAGCCGAGCCTGGCGCGCAGCTCCGGCGAGGCGGCCAGCTGCAGGATCGACCCGGCGATGTGGTCGGCGTCGGGACGACAGAGAAGGCCGGTGTGGCGGTTCTCGACCAGCGCGGCGGGACCGCCCTCGGCGATCGCGATCACCGGCAGCCCGCTGGCCCCGGCCTCGAGGATCACCTGGCCGTAGGTGTCGGTGACGCTGCAGAAGAGGAAGGCATCGGCGCTGGCGTAGGCGACCGCGAGCTCCTCGCCGCCGAGCCAGCCGAGGAAGGTGGCCGCGTCACCGAGCCGCGCCCGCAGCTCCTCTTCCTCCGGCCCGCCGCCCGCCAGCAGCAGGTGCAGCCGCGGGTCCGTGGCGTGGGCGGTGAGGAAGGCGTCCGCAAGCAGGTCGACCCCCTTCTCCTTGGAGAGGCGGCCGGCGTAGAGGAGCCTGATCTCGCCCGGGTAGGCGTCACGGTCGGCCTTCGCCGGGTCGAAGCGCTCGACGTCCACCCCGCGCTCCCAGCGGCCGACCTTGGCGCCGTCGATGCCGAGCTCTGCCAGCGAGCCGTCGGCGGCCGGGCTCGGCGAGAGGATCCGCACCGGGGCGTTGTAGAAGGCGCCGAGGCCGGCCTTGGCGACCGCCTCCAGCATCGCGTCGGCGCGCAGGCCGGCGTAGGTGGCGAGCTCGGTGTGGTAGCTGGCGAGCAGCGGCACGCCGGTGATCCGGCTGAGCAGCGTCGCCGCGATCCCGGCCGGGCCGGGAGCGGTGACGTGGACCAGGTCGTAGTGACCCTCGGCCAGCGCCTCGACCAGCTCGGGGACCGCCGGGACGCCCAGCCGCATGCCTTTGTAGAAGGGCAGCTCGAGCTCGGCGGCCGCGGGGAGGCGGCGGTCGACGCCGGGGTCGGTGCCGATCACGTCGACCTCGAAGCCGGGCACGCCGCGCTCGCGGATCTGCTCGATCGTGTGCGTTACCCCGTGCATCGAGCCGATCCCGTCGGCGATCAGGGCGACGCGCCGGCGATCGCTCTCGCCGCCCCGGAGCTTCGCTTTCTCGGCGCCGAGGAAGGCGGTCGAGGGCGCGTAGGGGAAGGCCGGGACGAGCGCCTCGAAGACCCCGCCGGCGGCGCTGCCGAGATCACCGGAGGAGAACGCTTCGACCCCCTCGTCGACGGCGACCCGGAGGCGTCGCTCGTGGCGACGCCGGGCGCGGCGGTAGAGGTCGGCGTGGGAGAAGCCGTCGGCCTGCAGCATCTCGAGGAGATCACGGCCGCGGGCGTCGATCCCGACCCCGGCGAGCCAGGCCTCGAGCAGACAGCGGGCGTCCTCGGGGCCGATGTCGGTGGCCACCTTGCCCTCCCGCTCCGAGCCCTCGCGGATCACCCGTTCGGCCATCTTCATCACCGCGGTGGGGTCGGGAGCGGAGCCCGGCGCGGGGGCGGCGGCGTCCGGCGCGGTCGTGGAGGCTGCGCCTGCCGCATCGGGGTCGGCTTCGCCGAGCGCCCGGGTCGCCAGCGCCATCGCCGCGTGCGTCCACTTCGCGGCGGAACCTTGCTCGCCCCGCGCCTCGGCATGACCATCGCGCATGTGGGCGAGAAACTCTTCCGGCGTGGCAGCGGCCGGGACCTCGGTCCAGGTCCTGCCGATGTCGACGCCGGCATGGTCGTCGGAGCCGCCGATGCCGGTGCCGCCACGGGTGTCCACGTAGACGGCGGCAGGCATGTTCAGCTCCGCGGCGCGCGACCCGTTACGAACCTCCCAGATCGGGAAGAGCTCGGCGAGCCGCCGCCGGTGGCGCCGTGTAAGCGGCGCCGCGACGTAAAAGAAAGGGTGCGCCAGGGCGCAGGTGATCTGGTTCTCGTGCAGGTACGCGGCACAGGCCTCGACGTCGCCGGCGTGGGCCTGCAGCCACTCGTGGTCTCCGGGAGTGATCCCGTAACAGAGGACGTGAACCGCCTGGGGCTCGCCGGCGAAGCGAGCGGTCAGCTCCTCGGAGACGAAGGTGTCGGGAAGGCCCTCCAGCTCGAGAGCCCCGTCGATCGTGTCGTGATCGGTGATCGTGACGAAGTCCATACCCCGCCTCTTCGCCAGCTCGTAGACCTCCTGCGGAGGCGTCGCGCACTCGGGCAGGCCGAGGCTGCGCTGAACCCCGAGCCGGGACAGCTGTGAAGCGGTGGAGTGACAGTGCAGGTCAGCGCGGGAAGTCATCGGTGTCTCCCTTGTCTAGTCCTCATTGCACGGCCATATTTCGTCATTTGCAGGGAAAACATGTGAACCACCTGCAAACGACCCGTGAACTTCGTGTGACCCGCGTGATTCTTGGGGCGGAAGGGATGAGGACTTGGGAAGCTGACGCCCGAAGGGATGAGGACTTAAGAAGCTGACGCCCCGAAGGGGATGGGGACTTAAGAAGGTGACGCCCCGAAGGGATGGGCCTCGGGAAGCCGACGCCCGCGAAAGGGATGGGGGGGGGTTCCGCAGCGATCGCCCGGGGAAGGGATGGGACTGGGGAAGCTGTCGCCCGTGGGGAAAGGGCCCCGACCCCCCAGGCTGCCGCCCGGAAAGGGCTCTGGCCCCCTCAAGCTGTCGCCCATGGCGGAAAGGGATGCGGCCGTCTCGTCCACGGCCCTGGCAGGCTGTGGCCGTGGCCGAGACGGCCGGGGGTGCGGGGAGCGGGCGGGGGGAGCACGGAAGGCCCTCGCGGGAGTGCGGGCGGATCCGACGCGCGAGGGACACGGCGCTCCCACGGTCCCTCCCGATCCCGGCCCCGGGGACCGGAGGGTGCGACCGATCCGTCACGGGACCGTCACCGAAGGGAGACCTCGTCACGAAGACGTCGGGAACGTCACCCTTCCTCCCGACCCCTTCCATTGCTCAAGGATCTCCGTGTTTGGTTTCGGTTGCTCAGCAACCAAAACTCGACGCGCGTCCCACGGACCCCCGATCCCGGCCCCGGGGACCGGAGGGTGCGACCGATCCGTCACGGGACCGTCACGGAAGGGAGACCCCGTCACGAAGACGTAGGGAACTCCACGCCTCCTCCCGTGTTGTCCAACCGTCACGGACGCGTTCCGTACTTTGACCCTGCCATGGCAGGGTCAAAGTACGGAACGCGTTCCCGGGCCTTCCTTCCGGGCCCGGGAACAGACCGAGGGTTGCGGAAAGGGTGACGTTCCCGGCGTCTTCGTGACCGATCGGGGCGGGGTGTGGCCTCTCCCGCACGGACCCGTCACGTAAGTCCGACCCCCTCCGTTCCTGTCCCGCCTTTTTCACGACCTCCCCCCGCCCCTGCGTCTCCCCCCATCCCTGCCCGCCTTTTTCACGACCCCTCCCGTCCCTGTGTCGTCCTTTTCACGACCCCCTCCCGTCCCGGGCGCCTCATGGCGCTCACAGCCTGCCAGGAGCGCCATGAGGCGCCCGGGACCATCTCGGACGGGTGCGGGGGCCGGGGTCGGGCCGTATCTCGGACGGGCGCGACGATCGGGGGCAGGATGCGTCCGGGCCGGCCGCCCGGGCCCCGAGCCGCGAGCCGCGAGCCGCGCCCGGCCTTCCCGGCCCCCGGCCCCCTAAGCCGCCCGCAGCGCCGGGCCGGCGCCGTTGCTCAATCCGGCTCCGCCGTTGAGGAGGTCGAGGATGACTCCCTCGCGGAGGCCGCCCTTGCCGATCTGCAGGGGCTGACCGAGGAGCTCGGAGACCTTCTCCAGGAGGAGGACGCCGGTGGTGAGGATGCGGACACGGCGGGGATCGAGCTCGAAGCGGCGGGCGACGTCGCCGGCCGGTTCGGAGGAGAGGACGCGGATCGCGCGCTCGAGCGTCTCGTACTCGAGCACCGCGCCGACCAGCCGGCGCAGGCTGGTAGCCGAGCCGCCCACGGCCACCGCCTGGTCGGGATGGTCGATCTCGACCCCATGGAAGAAGTCCTCGATGTGATCGCGGACGCGCCGGATCTCGGCCGCCGAGGGCGGATCGGAGGTCATCAGCTCGTCGGCGAGGACGCCGGAGCCGATGTGCCAGGAACGCACCTCGTCGACCCCGTCGGGGACGGTTCCGAGAATCACCTCGGTCGAGCCGCCGCCGACGTCGACGACCCCGATCGACCCCTCGGTCGGGTGCCCGAGGGCCTTGGTCGCGCCGATGAAGGAGAGCCTCCCCTCCTCCTCCCCACTGAGGATCTCGACGTCGACCCCGGCCGCGGCGGAGATCGCCGCCGCCACCGCCGGCCCGTTCGAGGCCTCACGCACCGCCGCCGTCGCCACCGCGCGGATCTCGACCGCGCCGAGCTCGCGCGCCAGCCGCACCTGCGTGGCGACCAGTTCGCCCACCTCGCGAATCTTGTCGGGCCGGATCCGCCCCTCATCGTCGACCGCCTTGGAGATGCGCGTATAGGCGCGCTGCTCCATCACCTTCTTCAGCTGACCGTCCATCGACTCCGCGACCAAGACGCGGGTCGTGTTGGAACCGATGTCGATCGCTGCGCACAGCATCAGCCTGATGCACCCATCTTTCCAGGCCCGGCGGATCTAAGCGTGCGCGTCCGGATGTGAGGCGTCCTCGAACTCGCGGAAAAGGCCGGTAACTACGAACGCGACCTGCTCGCCGATGTCGACGGCGTTGTCGCCGATCCGCTCGATCGCGCGCGCCGTCAGCAGCATCGTCATCGCCCATTCGCGCTTGTCGGCGTCATCGCCGATCGCCAGCGCCAGGCGGAAGCAGTCGCGGTTCAGCTCGTCGATGATGTCGTCGCGGTCGACCAGATCGCGCGCCATCTCGACGTTGCGCTCTTCGAAGGCGTGCTTGGCCTGGCTGATCAGCGATTTGGCGTGGGCGCCCATCGTCATGATCAGCTTCACCATCTCCTCGTCGGCGGGTGGCTCGTGTCCCGACATCGGGATCACCTTGCAGATGTTCACGCACTGGTCGCCCATCCGCTCGATGTTCTTCAGCACGTGCAGGAGCGCCGAGATCAGCCGTAGGTCGGTCGCCACCGGCGATTGCGTCGCCAGCAGCGTGATCAGCGCCTGGTGCACCTCCAGGTACCGGCCGTCGATCCGGTCGTCGTCGGCGACGACGATCTGGGCCAGCTCGATGTCCTGGTGCTCGACCGCCTCCAGCGTCCGCCCCAACGCCGCGGTGACGAGGTCGAGTCCGCCCAGCGCGCTCGCTTCGAGCGCCTGCAACTCCTCTTGATATTCGACCCGGATCTCGGGCATCGCGTTCCCCCGCCTACCCGCGCGCCTAGCCGAAGCGACCGGAGACGTAGTCCTCGGTCTCTTTCTTCTTCGGTTTGGTGAAGATCTCGTCGGTCGGACCGATCTCCACCAGGTGTCCCGGCTTGCCCGATTCGTCGAGGTTGAAGAAGGCGGTGTTGTCGGACGCGCGCGCCGCCTGCTGCATGTTGTGGGTGACGATCGCGATCGTGTACTCCTTTTTCAGCTCGCCGATCAGGTCCTCGATCGCCAGCGTCGCCACCGGGTCGAGCGCCGAGCAGGGCTCGTCCATCAACAGGACCTCGGGGCTGACGGCCGTGGCCCGGGCGATGCAGAGCCGCTGCTGCTGACCGCCGGAAAGGCCGGAGCCGGGCCGACCGAGACGGTCCTTGACCTCGTCCCAGAGATGCGCCCCGCGCAAACTCCGCTCGACGATCTCGTCCTTCTCGTTCTTCCGCATTTTCCCGGAGTTGAAGTTGAGACCGGCGGCGACGTTGTCGTAGATCGACATCGTCGGGAAGGGGTTCGGCTGCTGGAACACCATGCCGATCAGCCGCCGCACCGCGACCGGGTCCACCCCACCGGCGTAGACGTCCTCGCCGTCGAGCTGAATCGATCCTTTGACGCTCGCCCCCGGGGTCAGCTCGTGCATCCGGTTCAGCGAGCGCAGGAAGGTGGTCTTGCCACAGCCCGAAGACCCGATCAACGCCGTCACCTTGTTCGGTTCGATCGTCATGTTGACGTTTTCGACGGCATGGAAGTCGCCGTAGTAGAGGTTGACTTCCTTGGCCTCCAGCGTCTTCGCCAGCCGCGCCGGGGCGGCGACGCCCTCGGCGCGACTCGAGGTCTCGGTGACAGGACCGGCTTGCGACATCGTGTTGCGGCCCTCCTCGGCCTCGGTTCCGGGCTTGGTCTCGGACCCGAACATATCTCTCAGTTTCCTTCCCTCCACGGCGGACTCCTAACGGATCTCCGTTTTGTAGCGGCGGTAGACCAGGCGGGCGATCACGTTGAGGATCATCACTATGGCGATCAGAGTCAACGCTGCCGCCCAGGCTCGGTCGTAGGACGCCTGTTTCATCACGCCAGGCGACCGGTACTCGTTGTAGGCGTAGACCGCGAGGTTCTGCATGCGGCCCTGAAAGGGATCCGTGTTCAGCGAGTCGACGACACCGGTGGTGACCAGCAGCGGCGCGGTCTCGCCGATGATCCGCGCGGTGGCGATCATCACCCCGGTGACGAGGCCGGCGAAGGCGGTCGGCAGGACCACTTTGACGATCGTCTTCCACTTCGGCGTGCCGAGCGCGTAGCTCGCTTCGCGCAGGTGGTTGGGGACGATCTTCAGGACCTCCTCGGCGGAGCGGATGACGATCGGGATCATCAGCACCGTCAGCGCGATCGACCCCATGATCCCCATCCGGATGCCGGGTCCGAAGAAGAGCTCGAAGAGCGCGTAGGCAAAGAGGCCCGCGACGATCGACGGGATGCCGGTCATCACGTCGACGAAGAAGGTGAGGGCGCGACGCAGCGGTCCACGGCCGTACTCGTTCATGTAGATCGCCGCCATGATCCCGATCGGCACGGCGATCACCACGGCGCAGGCGGTGATGATCAGGGTGCCGACGATCGCGTGCGCGGCACCGCCGCCGCCGACCACACCGCGCGCGTCGGAGGTGAAGAATTCCCAGCTGATGCCGCGCGCGCCCCGCGTGAGGACTTCGTAGAGCAGCGAGACCAGGGGTGCCATCGCGACGCCGAAGGCAGCGACGATCGCCATCGTCACGGCCCGGTCCTTCGCCCGTCGGGCGCCCTCGATCGGCCGCGACCAGGCGTAGATCGCGAGGATCGCGACCAGCGCGCCGAAGACCACCATCAGGGCGATCGTGAACCACCCGAGCGCCGCCTCGACCAGGCCGCAGAAGGCGAGGGCACCGACGAAGGCGCCCCAGGGCGCCCAGCTGGGCAGCGACCCGCCGCGGCTCCCCTCGCCGGAGAGCAGCGAGCGGGTGGACAGCGTGGCGGCCTGGGCGGGGGGCGGCGTCATCTACTGCACCTCCGAGCGGGCGATGATCATGCGGGCGATGAAGTTGGTGGCCAGGGTGATCGCGAAGAGCACGAGCCCGGTGGCGATCAGCAGGTTGATCGCGAGACCGGAGGACTCGGGGAAGTTGAGCGCGATGTTGGCGGCGATCGTCGAGGGATTCGCCTGGCCGATCAGGTTGAAGGTGACGCCGCCGGAGACGGAGAGGATGATCGCCACGGCCATCGTCTCACCGAGTGCGCGACCGAGGCCGAGCATCGCGCCCGAGATCACCGAGGAGCGACCGAACGGCAGCACCGTGGTGCGGATCATCTCCCAGCGGGTGGCGCCGAGCGCCTGTGCGCCTTCCTGCAGTTTGCGGGGCGTCTGCGAGAAGACCTCGCGGGCGACGGCGGAGATGATCGGCAGGATCATCACCGCGAGGACGAGCCCGACCACCAGCATCGTGCGGCCGGTGATCGAGGCGGGCCCTTCGAAGATCGGGATGAAGCCGAGCTTTTCTTCCAGCCATTTCATCGCCGGCACGGCGGCCGGCCCGAGCACGAAGATGCCCCAGAGGCCGTAGATGATGCTCGGGATCGCGGCCAGTAGGTCGACGAAGAAGCCGAGCAGCATGGCGATCCGCGCCGGGGCGATGTGGGTGATGAAGAGCGCCACGGCGACCGCCAACGGCACCGCGACGATCATCGCGAGGACGCCCGCCAGGACGGTGCCGAAGGCGAGCGGCGCGACGTAGCTGAGGAAGCTTTCGTGGTTCGGCAGGTCGGCGGAGGACGCGGTGAGAGCCGGAAACCCCTCGGCGACCAGGAAGGCGGCGACCCCGACGAGCAGCGCCAGGATCGTCACCGCCGCGATCACCGCGGTGTTGCTGAAGATCCGGTCGCCGCGGCGGCGGCGTCCTCCGGACGCCGCCGCCAGCAGCTGGCCGGCATTCGTCGTGGTATCGAGATGAGCCACGAGAGTCGATTCAGTCGATCGGGTGCCGGACTATTCGATCGAGGCGACCGCGGCTTCGACTTTTTTGGTCAGCGCGGGCGAGAGCGGCGCCGAACCGGCGGCTTCCGCGGCCAGTTTCTGGCCGTCCGGGCTGATCGCGTATTCGAAGTAGGCCTTCACCAGCGCCGCTTCGGAGGCCGACTTGTACTTGGTGCAGCCGATCATCGAGGAGACGAGGATGATCGGGTAGACGCCGCTCGCTTCGGTTTTACGGTCGATTTCGAAGGCGATGACGTTCTTCTGGCCTTTCTCCAGTTCCGGGTCTTCTTTCGAAAGATCCAGGACTTTGGCCGCGGCTTCGGCCGACGGTTCGGCCCACGTGTTGCCGACCTTGATCAGCGCTTTGCCGAGTTCGCCGGCCTGCGAGGCGTCCGCATAGCCGATCGCGCCTTCGCCGTTGGACACGGCTTCGATCACACCGGAGGTACCGGAGGCGGCTTCGCCACCCTTGACCGGCCATTCACCGCTCACTTCGTGGGTCCAGACTTTCGGCGCCACTTTGGAGAGGTAGTCGGTGAAGTTTTCGGTCGTGCCCGACTCGTCGGAGCGGTTCACCGGGACGATCCGGATATCAGGCAGTTCGACGCCGGGGTTCTCTTTGGCGATTTCCGGGTCGTTCCACTTTTCGATTTCCTGGTTGAAGATCTTCGCCAGGGTGTCCGGTTCGAGTTTCAGTTCTTCGACGCCCGGGAGGTTGTAGACGATGCCGATCGGCGAGATGTAGTTCGGCACCTCGACCAGTTCGCCCGGTTCGCAGCGCTTGATCGCCTTGGCAAGCTCGCCTTCCGATTCGGAGAGGGGGGTGTCGCTGCCGGCGAACGCGACGCCGCCGGAGATGAACTGTTCGCGACCGCCGCCCGAGCCGACCCCGTCGTAGGAGATGGTGGCGCCGCCGTTGGCGTTCTCGAATTCGGCGATCCAGGCTTCCTGCGACGCCTGCTGCGCGGTCGACCCGGCACCGGCGATTTCGCCGGAGACTTCGGCCGAGGGAGCGCCCCCACCGCTTTCGGTTTCGCTGCTTTCCTTGGTGCCGGACGTGCCGCTGGTGGTGTCACTACCGCCCCCGCAGGCGGCCAGGCCGAGCACGAGCACACAGGCGGCTGCGAACACCGCGAGCCACTTAGAGCTGGACATCAGTCTCCTCTTTGGTTTGTTGACGAGATTGCGACCGCGACTGGTGCGGTCCTTGGGCGAGCGTGTCAACGCTGCGATCCCAGCTTGTTATTTGCGTGTGGCGGCCATGTAAAAAAGATGTAAAAGGCAGACCGCCGCGCAAAGTCATCCGTCCGGCGAGAACCGGTAGCCGATCCCGTTGTGCGTGTAGATCAGCTTCTGATCCGGCAGCGCCGCGCCGAGCTTGGCGCGCAACCGGCTCACGTATACGTCGACCGAGCGGTCGTCGCGGCGCGGCGGGGTGCCCCAAACCGACGTGTGAAGCTCCTCCCGGGTCAGGATCCGCTGCGGATTCGACCAGAGGGTGACCAGGAGCTGCAACTCCCGCACCGTGAGGCTGAGCGGGCGACCGTCGACCAGCGCCGCGTGCTCCTCTGGGCGCACCTCCAGCCTCCCCGTTTTGTCGGACGCGCTACCTACCGCCATCGTGGCGGAGAATGTCGTTGGGCGTGCCTGAACCGGTTACGCCGCGGTGAAGCTTTTGTGAACGACCTGTGAACTTTGGCCGTTGGAAGACGCCTGCGAGAGGGCTGGACCAACCGGGGGAACGGCGTCCGCGGAGGGCTCCGGGTCGAAGCGATAGCCGACCCCGAAGTGCGTGTGGATGTACTCCCAGTCAGGCGAGCGCTTCTCCAGCTTCTGGCGCAGCTTGCGGATGAAGACGTCGACCGAGCGATCACCGTGGGCCATCGCGTAGCCCCAGACCCGCTGGTAGATGGTCTCGCGCTCGAGCACCTGGCCCTGGGTGCCGGCGAGCAGGTGCAGGAGCTCGAACTCGCGCCGGGTCAGGTCGAGGCTGTCGCCGGAGACGAAGGCCTGGAAGCGATCGGGGCGGATCTCGAGCTCGCCCGCGAGGACCGGCGAGGACTCGGGCTCGTGGCGACCGCGGCGGTGGCGGCGGGTGACCGCTTCGATCCGCGCGATCGCCTCCTCCGGATGGGAAGGCTTGGTGATCCAGTCGTCGACGCCGAGTCGCAGGCCGCGGACCCGCTGGGCCACGGTCGAGCGCCCGGTGCAGACGACGACGCCCAGGTCCGGCAGCAGGTTGCAGACGCGGTCGAGGTAGCGCCACGCTTCGTCGCCGAGCACCGCCGGATCGACCAGCAGCGCGTTCAGCTTCATCGCGACCAGCTGGTCGGGCGGCACCGCGCCGCCCGAAGTGCGCAGCAGCCAGCCTGCCGCCTCGGCGCGCTTGGACAGGACGGTGACGAAGCCGGAATCGGTGTCGATCACCGCGAGACGAGTGGTCGGATCAGAGGCCAACTCAAGGCGGATTCTATGCACGCCGAGGGCCTTTTTACCCGTGTTTACAGGTTTTTCACAACTCTGAGGACCCCAAATTGCGGCCAAGGTGAGCCACCGATGGCTTGTTCAAGCCAATTGAACCGTCACCCCCGCTGAGCGGGTGTGACGCAGTCACGGACCGGCGCGCCCGAAGCGGGTCCGGAGGGCCGCTCAGAAGGTGGCCGGGCGGAGGCCCGTGGCGATCACGATCAGGATCGCGATCCCGGCCGCATAACGGTAGATGACGAACGGCCGGTAGGAGGCCGTCCGCACCAGGCGGAGGAGGAAGACGATCGCCGCGTAGCCGGAGACCGCGGCGGCAATGGTCCCCACCACCATCGGGCCACCGACCCCGGGCGGCAGGCCTTCGTGGACCGCACTGACGCCTTTGAACAGGGTCGCACCGGCGACGATCGGGATCAGCAGGAGGAAGGAGAAGCGGGCGGCGGCGTCGCGGTCGAGGCCGAGGAAGCGGGCGGCGGTGATCGTGATGCCCGAGCGTGAGGTGCCGGGGGCGAGCGCCAGCACCTGGGCGACACCGATCCAGCCGCCGTCGCGGAGTTCCGTGCGCTCCAGCGAACGGCGCTGCGGTCTGCGGTCGGCCCAGTCGAGCACGGCGCCGAAGAAGATCAGCTGGAGGGCGATCATCCAGGGCTCGCCGAGATGTTCGTCGATGAAGTCGGAGGCAAGGCCCCCGGCGATCACCGCCGGGATCGTGCCGATCGCGATCGCGACGGCGAGGCGCTCCTCGCTTGTCTCGATCGCCCGCTTGCGCACCGTCGTGACGAAACCGACGATCAGACGCCAGACCTCGAGCCGGAAGAAGGCGACCGCGGCGATCAGCGTTCCGGCGTGCAGGGCGACGTCGAACGTCTTGTTGAACGATTCGTCTTCGGCCAGGAACGTGTATTCCTGGAGCCAGGGGACGATGATCAGATGGCCGGAAGAGGAGATTGGCAGGAACTCGGTGAGCCCCTGCACAACCCCCAGTAGGAGCGCCTCGAGGTTGGACACGGCGCGATCCTACGCCGGCGCGTGCGATAGATTGCCGCTCGTGAAGCGTGCCGCCGCAATTTTCCTCATGACCCTGACGACGATGCTCGTCGCCGCACCGATGGCTTTCGCCGAAAACGGCGAGGGCCTGCTGGGCAAGGCCGACGACAAAACCGTCACCTTCTTCTGCTTCGGCGTGATGGCGTTCTTCGTCATCCTCGTGATCGGGCTGTCGCTGGTCCAGGGCGCTCTGGAGCGCCGCAAGGAGAAGCGGCGCTACGACATCGAGCGCCTGAGCTAGCGAGCTCCGCCTAGATCGGCGGCCCCCTCCGCGGCCCCCCTCGAGCTGTCGCCCATGAGGGGAAAGGGATGCGGCCGTCTCGTCCACGGCCCTGGCAGGCTGTGGCCGTGGCCGAGACGGCCGGGGGTGCGGGGAGCGGGCGGGGGGAGCACGGAAGGCCCCCCGAGAGGATGCGGGCGAGTGAGGCGGATCCCTCACGCGGTGGACACGGCGCTCCCACGGATCCGGGACGGGCGTCCCAGGACCCCCCGATCCCGGCGTCCGGGGGCCGGAGGGTCCCACGGATCCCCCCCGATCCCGGCCCGCGGGGGCCGGAGGGTGCGACCGTTCCGTCACGGGACCGCCACGGAACGGAGACCCCGTCACGGAGACGTAGGGAACTCCACCCTTCCTCCCGTGTTGTCCAACGCTCACGGACGCGTTCCGTACTTTGACCCTGCCATGGCAGGGTCAAAGTACGGAACGCGTTCCCGGGCCCTCTTCTCCGGCCCGGGAACGGACCGAAGGGTCCGGAAAGGGTGACGTTCCCGGCGTCTTAGTCACCGATCCGGGCGGGGTGTGGCCCCTCCCGTACGGACCCGTCACGTAAGTCCTACTTCGTGACGTCCCTGTGTCGTCTTTTTCACGACCCCCTCCCGTCCCTGTGTCGTCTTTTCACGACCCCCTCCCGTCCCGGGCGCCTCATGGCGCTCACAGCCTGCCAGGAGCGCCATGAGGCGCCCGGGACCATCTCGGACGGATGCGGGGGCCGGGGTCGGGGGGCAACGCGCCCCCGCGCGGCACCTCGGACGGCCACCCCGCCCGAGGTCACCCTCCCGGCCCCTACGCCAGCCGGAAACCGCTGAGCAGGCGCTTCTCGGTCTCGCCCTCGATCTCGGCGATCACTTCGACCTTGCCCTCCAGCGGGGTGCCGCGGATCTTGGTCGCCAGCAGGTCGTCGACCTGGAAGATGCCCGCCGAGTTGTTGAGCTGGATCTCGATCCGCACCGGGTGGTCCTCCCCCGCGCTGATCCGGACCTCGTCGATCGCCGCCGCCGAGATCGAGTGGATGCCCTCGTGGCCGCTCTCGATCGGAATCCGGGTGCGGCCCTGGGCCATGTCGAGCGCGTCGGCGACGCGGACGACACCTCCCTCGACGGTGTAAGGCTCGCCGCGCCGGCGGTGGCCGATGATCGAGTGGAGGATCTCCGTTTCGACGACGGTGCGCTCCGGCTGCTTGTAGGCGCCCTGAAGCAGGCGGTCGAGGGCGCTCTGGGCGAGGAAGAGCGAGTACTCCTCGTGGTCGGCGCGATGGATCGACATACCGATGTCGTGCAACAGCGCCCCGCCCGCGACCACGACCTCCGCATCACGCTCGCGCATGCCGTGGTCGGCGACCATCGCCGGCTCCACGCCGGCCCTGACCAGCAGGCGCAACAGCCGCAAGGAGATGTTGAGGACGATCTGCATGTGAACCCAGCTGTGGTCCGACATCCCGAGCCGCTCCGCGTTCACCTGCGCCATGTACCACCACCCGCGCACCTGGTCGTCGCCGTTGACCGCGTCGATGAAGCTCTCCAGCCGCCGGTTGCCCCGCGTCGGCGCGCGCACGTGCGCCTCGGCGATCGCCTCGCGCGGCGGCTTGCGCGTCGGCCCGCTCGGGTCGGGGGCAGGAACTCCGTCGGCGGCCGCCTCTTTCACCTCGTCGGGCGTCATGCCCGGATCGTAGTCGCGCACCCCGCCGGCGCGGTCGACCGACGTGAACCTCTTGTTGACGACGGTCGCCCGCACTGCGGGCGCGGCGGTGACGGCCGGTCAGCCGCAGACGGGCCAGGGACTGGAGCCGGCCCGGGAATAGAGAAGCGCGGCACGGTACTCCTGCTCGGCTGCCGAGGCCGCGGCCGGGTCGCCGGTGCCGCCGACCGATTCCCAGGTCCCCTGGTCGAACTGGAACAGGCCTCGATAGGTCCCGTCGGAGGAGACCGCTTCCGGGTTGCCGCCGGACTCGCAGGCGGCGATCGATTCCAGCGTCGCCATCGAGACCCCGCCCGGCAGGCTCGCGAACCGTTCTTCTTCCTCGCGCGCCTGCCTCGCTTCGCGCTTCTTGCGCGCGTCGGCCTTGTGGCGCTTCTCGGTGCGCTGCGTCGTCGTCGCGATCAGTCGGCCGTAACGATCGACCGGGTCAAGCAGCGGACCGTCGACCGCGACCGCGTTGCCGATCGCGCCGGCCGACCCCGAAGCCTTGCCACCTGCCGCGCTCGACTTCGGCACCACCGCGCGGAGTCGCACGCGCGGTGGAAGCTTTTCGTCCCCCTGCTGAGCGGCCGAGGCAACGGTGGGCGAGACCAGTGCGACGACGGCTCCAAGCAGGGCAATATGTTTGCGTTCTGTGAGCAAGCGGTGAACCGTCGCGGGGATTTCGGCTCCCGTCTGTGACGGTCATCACGTTGCGATCCCGCAACTTCCACGGCTTTGGCTCCGCAGCGCGGATTTTTCGACTCACAGGCATGATTCCCTGATCGCTCCAATTGCCGACACCACGCGCCTGTTGCTCGCCTGCCCGGACCGGCCCGGGCTGATCGCGACGGTCTCCGGGTTCCTCGCCGAAGCGGGCTTGAACATCGTCGACGTCGACCAGCACTCGACCGCGGCGGGCCGCTTCTTCATGCGCATGGTCTTCGACTCGCCCGGCACCGCCGAGCGCGACGCGCTGGAGGAGCGCTTCGCGCGGGAGATCGCCGCGCCCTTCGAGATGGACCACAGCTTCAACGAGTCGGCGATCCGCAAGCGGGTGGTGGTGATGGTCTCGCGCGAGGACCATTGTCTCTCCGACCTGCTGTGGCGGCGGCGCAACGACCACCTCGGCGGTGACATCGTCGCCGTCATCTCCAACCACGAGGACCTGCGCAGCGAGGTCGAGGCCGTCGGGCTCCCCTTCCACCACGTACCGGTCAGCCGCGAGACCAAGGAGGAGGCGGAGCGACGGGCGCTGGAGCTGATCGGCGACGTCGACCTGCTCGTCCTCGCCCGCTACATGCAGATCCTCTCGCCCACCTTCCTCGAGGCGCTGGGCACGCCGGCGATCAACATCCACCACAGCTTCCTGCCGGCGTTCGTCGGCGCCGACCCCTACGCGCGCGCCCACGAGCGCGGCGTCAAGCTGATCGGCGCGACCGCCCACTACGTGACCGCGGAGCTCGACGCCGGGCCGATCATCGACCAGGACGTGGTCCGGGTCGGCCACGAGGACGAGGTCGCGGACCTGGTGCGGATCGGCCGCGACGTCGAGCGGCTGGTGCTGGCCCGCGCGGTGACCGCGCACCTGGAGGACCGCGTACTCCTCGACGGCGGCCGGACCGTCGTCTTCTGAGAGGCGCGCCCGAGGCTGGGCCGCACGGGCCGGCCGACCGATCTAGGTCGCCGCCGCCTCCGCCGCGCCCTGCGCCGCCTCCCACTCCCCCAGCAGCTCCTCGACCGCCGCCTTCGCCGCCTCGTGCTTGGCGGTTGCCCGCTCGGTGCGGCTCGGGCTCGACCAGGCGGCGGGATCGGCGAGCTCCTCCTCGACCTGCCGCAGATCGGCTTCGGCCTTCGCGATCCGGTCCTCCAGTCGCGCCGCCTTGCGCACGGCCTTTTCGGCGGCCTTGCCGTCGCGGCGCTTGGTCGCGGTCGCGCCCGACGCCTTCTTCTCCTTCTTCGCCGTCTGCGCCGCCGCCGCGTCCGTTTCGGCCTCGCGTTCGTCGCGCCGCCGCTGGTACTCGGCCCAGCCGCTCGGGTGGCTGGCGAGCTTGCCGTCCTCGAGCACGATCGTGCGACTGCCGACCGCCTCCAACAGCGCCCGGTCGTGGGAGATCAGCACCACCGAGCCCTCGAACTCGGTCAGCGCGTCCTCGAGCGCCTCGCGGCTCTCGATGTCGAGGTGGTTCGTCGGCTCGTCGAGGACCAGGACGTTGGCACCCGAGGAGACGAGGATCGCCAGCGACAGCCGCCGCTGCTCGCCGCCGGAGATGTCGGAAAGCTGTTTTTCGACGTCGTTGCCGGAGAAGAGGAAGCCGCCGAGCAGGGCGCGCGCCTTGGGGCCGGTGAGGCCGGTCTCCCGCTGCGCCGCGTCGAGGACGGTCCCCGCCCCGGACGCCGTGTCGGCGTGCTGCGACAGGTAACCGAGATTGACGTTGTGGCCGGTGCGGACGATCCCGTCGGTGGCCGGCCGTTGCCCGGCAAGCGTCTCGATCATCGTCGTCTTGCCGCTGCCGTTGGCGCCGACGAGGACGACGTGCTCGCCGCGTTCCACCTCCAGCTCGGCGTCCTCGAGCAAGACCCGGCCCGGCACCTCGATCTTCGCGTCGACCATCTTGAGGACGACGCGGCCGGGACGCTCCGGCGGCTTGAAGGAGAAGCGCAGGTGGCGCGTGTCGCGCTTTTCCGCCCGCGGGCCCTCTTTCTTCTTCTTGTCGATCTGCTTGACCCGGGATTGAGCCTGTTTCGCCTTCGAGGCCTTGTAGCGGAAGCGCTCGACGAAGCGTTCCATCCGCGCGAGCTCGGCTTCCTGGCGGTCGATCGCTTTCCCGAGCGCGATCTGGCGGGCGGCCTGCTCCTGGCGCCAGGCGTGCCAAGGGCCGGCGAAGAAGCGGGCGCGCCCTGCCTCCAGCTCCAGCACCGAGGTGCCGACGGCCTCCAGGAACCAGCGATCGTGGGCGACCAGGACGACGGCAGCGTCGAGGTCGACCAGGTAACGCTCGAGCCACTCGAGCGAGGGGATATCCAGGTGGTTCGTGGGCTCGTCGAGGAGCAGCAGATCGGGACGGGCTGCCAGCGCGCGGGCGAGGGAGGCGCGAGTCAGCTCCCCGCCCGAGAAGGTCGAGAGCGCCCGGTCGGCGTGCTCTGGACCGAAGCCGAGCCCACGCAGCACTTCCAACACTTCGTCGCGCCAGCGGTAGCCGCCGCCGGCTTCGAGCCGCGCCTGGGCGGCCGCGTAGGCGTTCATCGTCTCCTCCGAGGCACCGCCCGCCATGTCCCCCTCCAGCCGGGCCAGCTCGGCCTCGGTCTCCAGCATGTCGCCGCGGCCGGAGAAGACGTAATCGTCGAGCTTGGCGTCGGAGTCGCGCGGCGGGCGCTGGTCGTGGAGGGCGACGCGGGCACCGCGCTGGATCGAGACCGAGCCTTCCTCCGGAGTCAGCTCGCCGGAGAGCACCCGGAGCAGCGTCGACTTCCCCGCTCCGTTGCGCCCGGACAGGGTCATCCGATCGCCCGGCTCGAGCTTGAAGGAGACGTCGCCGAACAGCAGCTTGCCGCCGACGTATACGTCCAGTGAGGTCGCGGTCGCGATCGCCATGAACGTTCCAAGGTAAATGACGCCGCCCCTCGACGGCGGGCGGCTCAGCCGCAGTACTTGCCGGCGATCTGCTCGATCGTGCCGGCGGTGCGCGTCGTCCCCTTGCCGAGGGCGGCATCAAGGGCCTTGGTGTCGAGCTCGGTTTCGGAGAGGCCGACGCTCGGCAGCCAGTGCAGCTCACGCCCCTCGAGCACCATCAGGTCGCCCGCGGGCGCCAGGTCCAGCACCGCCTGCTTCGCCTTGACGCTCGGCTTGCGCCCGAGCAGCACGACCTGCGGTTTGCCCTTGGACGCCGCGATCGCCCCCGCGTCGAACGGCGCTCGCGCGGCGATCGCCGCGACCTCCGCCGCGCTCCGCAGGAACACCGCGACGTCGTACCCGAGCCGCGCGTCGAGCTCCGCTTCGACCCGTTCTTGCAGCTTCGACTCCGCTTCGCCGGCCGGATCGACGAAGACGACGTTGCCGCTCGCCCGGAAGGTCGCCACCTCCTCCAGCCCCATCGCCTCGAAGTGCGCGACCAGCTCCGGGTTCTTGATCCGCCGGTTGCCGAGGTTCATCCCGCGCAGGAAGGCGACGTAGCGTTCCATCTCGGCACCGTAGCCTGAACGCCGTGGCCGAGCCACCGCGACAGTCGATCCTTCCCGATGTCCTCCGTCCGGGGCTGCGCGTCGTCTTCTGCGGCACGGCACCGGGGACCGCCTCGGCGAAGGCCGGCGCCTACTACGCCGGACCCGGCAACCGCTTCTGGTCGACCCTGCAGGAGGTCGGCCTGACGCCCACGCTCCTCCGCCCTTCCGAATTCGGGCGGCTCCCCGAATTCGGCATCGGCCTCACCGACATCACGAAGACCGCTTCAGGATCCGACCAGGAGGTCGGCCGGCGCGGCGTCGACCCGGCGCGCCTCACCGCCGCGATCGCCACCGCCTCCCCCGCCCACCTCGCGTTCAACGGGAAGAACGCGGCGCGCAGGGCGCTCGGGCGCCCGGTCGATTATGGCCGCCGGCCCGAGCGGATCGGCGGCGCCACGGTCTGGGTCCTCCCCTCCACCTCCGGCGCCGCCCGCGGATTCTGGGACATCGAGCCGTGGCGGGAGCTGGCCCGGGGCGTAGGGCTCGGGTGACGGGGACGTGGTCGGCGTGGGAGAGGCGTCAGGGCCCCGTGCGCATCGCAGCCTCCGGTACGGGGTCGCGGGGCGGGGGCCCATCCCCCTCCCGCTGTTCCTTATGGTCCCGTGGGGACCATAAGGAACAGCGGGGCGATCTCCGGGACGGAGGGATGCACGGAAGCGTGACCTCGCTCTCCCTTCCGTGACCCTTCCTGGGCATCCGTGCGCCTTCCGTGACGCCCGGGATCGCGCAGCGTGTCGGGCGGTCCCAGATCACTTCACGGATGTGTGTCCCGGGCGCGGGCCGGCGAGCTCCTAACCCACCGCCTACCCCGTCAGCTCGAGAACGCTGCCCCGTTCGGCCCGCCCCCGCCGGGCCGCGGTCCGCGGCGCCGTTCCGGTGACTCGCTTGAAGGCGCGGGAGAAGGCCGCCTCGGATCCGTAACCGAGCTCGGCGGCTACCGCTGCGACGGTGACGCCCTCGGTTTCGAGGCGGTCCCGGGCCAGCCGCATCCGCCACTCGGTCAAGTAGCGAAGGACCGGCACGCCGACCAGCTCGGTGAAGCGGGCCGAGAAGGCGGAACGCGACATCGCCACGTCGCGGGCCAGTGCGGCCACGGTCCAGCTTCGCGCCGGTTCGGCGTGGATCAGCGTGAGGGCGTGGCCGATCCGCTCGTCGCGGAGGGCGCCGAGCCAGCCCGACTGGGCGCCGGGATCGGTCTCGATCCAGGCGCGGATCGCCTGGATCACGAGGATGTCGGCGAGCCGCGTCACCACCGCCTCGCCCCCGGGGCGCGATTCGATCGTCTCCGCCGCGATCAGCGCCAAAGTGCTCTGCATCTGCGCCGCGTCGCCGGCGAGCGACGCCTCGACGCGGACGATCCCCGGCAGCAGCTCGACCAGGTTCTGGGCGGCGGGATGCTCGAAGCGCACCGCACCGCAGATCATCCGGCTGCGCTCACCGCCGCCGCCATCGCGGAGCAGTTCATAACGATCGGACACCTGCTCGCGGTCGAGGTCGAAGATGTCGGGCGCAGCGACGCCGGGAGCGCTGCGCAGCGTGTGACCGGTCCCGTGCGGGACCAGCGCCAGGTCGCCGCGGCGCATCGCCCAGGTGGAGTCCTCGACCGCGAGCTCACAACCGCCCTCGCTGACCACGTGGAACCAGGCGTGCCCGGGCAACGGCGGCAGGGTCATCCCCCACGGGGCGGTCAACTCGGAGGCGCAGTAGAAGGCCCCGACCATCTGGATCGGCTGCAGGGCGGCGGCGAGCGGGTCACCCCGGGTCAGGGGGATCGGCTCCAGAGGGGGCTCGAGCGACATGGGATCAATGTAGCCGCTTTGCCCGATCGTCCGATCCTGCTGGACGTTAGGTCAAGAACAGCGGATTCATAGGCATAGACAGTCCCCAGCAGCGGCGAAAGACTGGACGCGTCCACCACCGAAGGAGACGACGATGATCCAGCCCGGACAGACTCTCGAGAACCCGATCACCGGCGAGCGCTTCACCTTCCGCGAGACCGCGACCACCACGGACGGCGAGCTGCTCGCCTTCGAGCTCGGCCTTCGCCCCGGCGGCGCCGTCCCGATCCCCCACGTCCACCCGATCCAGACCGAGCGCTTCGAGGTGCTCGCCGGCCAGATGCGCTTCCGGGTCGGCTTCCGCCGCGTTCTCGCCGGTCCCGGTGACGTGATCGAGGTGGAGCCCGGCGTCCTCCACGGCTTCGCCAACGTCGGCGAGGAGGAGGCACGCATCGGGGTCGAGGTGCGCCCGGCGCTGGCGATGGAGGAAATGTTCGCGGAGATCGTCGCGATGGCCGAGGCCGGCCGAATCGGCAACAGCGGGCTACCGCGCAACGTCCTCGATCTTGCCTCGCTCGCCCGCCGCTACGACCGCGAGGCGCACGCGCCGTTCCTCGGCAGCGCGTCCCAGCGGCTGCTCCTGGCGCCACTCGTCTTCGCCGCCGAGCATCTGCGCCCTCCCTCGCGCCGCCTGCCCGCCCGCTCGGCGCTCACCAGCTGAACCGCCGTCGATCCGAGAGGAGAGCCGATGCCCGCCCCGATCTTCGTCCTCACCTTCGTGACCGCCCTCGGCTGCGCCCTGGCGGCCGGCGTCTTCTATGCATTCTCGGCCTTCGTGATGGCCGGGCTCGACCTCCGCCCACCCGCGACCGCGGTCGCGGCGATGCAGGGCATCAACCGCACCGCGCCCCGCCCGCCCTTGATGCTGGTGCTGTTCGGCACCGCCCCACTCTGCCTCGCGGTCGCGGTCATCGCCCTGGTCGAACGAGATGGCGCCGACAGTTGGCTCGCCCTCGTCGGAGCCGCCGTCTACCTCGTCGGTGCGATCGCCGTGACCATGGCCTGCAACGTCCCGCTGAACGAACGCCTCGCCCGGGTGGACCCCGCCGGCCCCGCGGCCGCCGAGGAGTGGCGCCGCTTCGACCGCCCCTGGCGTGCCTGGAACCACGTCCGCACGGTGAGCTCCCTCGCCGCGACGGCGGCCATGATCGCCGCCCTGGCGAGCTGACCGTGAAGTCACCCGCCCGGCGCGAGGCCGGGCGGGCTGTTGATGGAGGCGCCGAGATTCGAACTCGGATCCGCGGACGCTGGGCGAGGGTCTCTACAGGTTTAGCCGGCGCTTGATTCTCGTCTCCCGGGGTCCGCGCCGACGGGCACTACGGAAGACAGAGCCCCTTGAATTTCCCCGGCCGAACGGGGCAAGCCGTCCAGGTAAGCCCGCTTCTGAAGCCGGTGTCCCTCCCCGCGGGCGAAGGAGGACCGACTCTCACATCACTTAGTTTCTAGCTAAGCGGCGAGGGCGAACTCATGGTCCGCACGTATTGGTTTGTGCCGGGGTTTAACGAGGCCTCCGGCAACCTCGACCTGCAACCTTTCGCACGAATCGACCACGTCGAAGCCTGTCGCCCCCGTGCGGGATGCATCTGAGAGTGTACGCAGTGCGCCGATGACCGACAAGACCTACGACGCTGTGGTCCTTGGCGCCGGCCCGGCGGGCGAGGTCGTCGCGGGGCGGCTCGCCGAAGCCGGTTGGAAGGTTGCGATCGTCGAGCGAGACCTGGTCGGCGGCGAATGCTCCTACTACGCCTGCATGCCCTCGAAGGCGCTGCTGCGGCCCGCCGACGTCCTGGCCGAGGCGCGGCGGATCCCCGGCGTCCCGGTCGGCGATGACGCCGAGCTCGACCCGGCGGCGGTCCTCGCCCGCCGCGACGCCGTGATCCACGACGGGGACGACTCGGGGCAGCTGCCCTGGCTCGACGAACGCGGCATCGACCTCCACCGCGGCGCCGGACGCTTCGTCGGCGAGCGCCGGATCGCGGTCGGCGACGCCATCCTGAGCGCCGCGCGGGCGGTGGTAGTTGCCACCGGCTCGGGCGCGGCAATGCCCCCGATCGACGGACTCGGCGCGGTCCGCACCTGGAACAACCGCGATGCGACGACCGCCGCGAAGGTGCCCGCGAGCATGGTCGTCCTCGGCGGCGGGCCGGTCGGGTCGGAGCTCTCCCAGGCCTGGGCCTCGCTGGGGACGAAGGTGACGCTGATCGACGCGGGCGACCACCTGCTCGGCCGCGAGGAACCGTTCGCGGGAGAGGAAGTCGCGGCGGCGCTGCGTGGGCGCTTCGGCGTCGACGTGCGGCTCGGCGCGGAGGTCAGCTCGGTGCGGGCAGGCGGCGGCGTGGTCGTCGAGCTGTCCGGCGCCGGCACGGTCGAGGGCGAGGAGCTCCTCGTCGCGGTCGGCCGCAGGCCGCACACCGACATGCTCGGCCTCGCGACGATCGAGATCGAACCGGACGACCGCGGTTTCCTCGAGGTCGACGACCGGATGCGGGTCGGCGGCCGTGATGACCTCTTCGCGATCGGCGACGTCAACGGCCGCGCCCTCTTCACCCACGTCGGCAAGTACCAAGCCTGGATCGCCGCCGAGAACCTGCTCGGCCGGGAGGTCGCCGCGATCGCCGAAACGATCGGCTCGCCGCGGGTCACCTTCACCGACCCGCAGGTCGCCGCGGTCGGCAGGTCCCTCGCCGAGGCCGAAGCAGACGACATCGACGCCCGCGTGGTCGAGGTGCCGACCGATGCCTCTGCCGGCGCCAGCTTCCAGGGGAAGGGCACCGGCGGGCGGTCGCGCCTCGTCATCGATCAGGCCACCGACACGATCGTCGGCGCCACCTTCACCGGCTTCGAGACCGCCGACCTCCTCCAGGCCGCGACCCTGGCGATCGTCGCCGAGATCCCGCGGGCACGCCTGCGCCACGCGGTCGCCCCCTATCCCACCCGCAGTGAGGTTTGGCTGAAGCTCCTGGAGAAGTGGGAAGCCTGACGATCAGATCGTCGCTCGGGACTTCAGGTCCGCGCGCACGTCTGCCGGGAAGCCCGCGACCTGATCAAGGTCGTCGACCGAGCTGAACCCACCGAGTCGCTCGCGGTGGGCGAGCAGTCGGGTCGCCTGGGTCACCGAGAGGTTCCGGGCGCGGAGCTGCTCGAAGGTCACCGAGTTGAGGTTGATCGGCTCGGCGGCCGCGGGAGCGGCATCCGGTGCCGGCGCGGGTGCCGGCTCGGGCGCCGGCGGTGGCGGAACCTGGGGCGGCCCGGCGGCCGGCGGCGGCGGCTCGGAGGCCGGAGGTGGCGGCGGCTGGGGCGGCCGGGCGTCGTCGGGAGCCGGAATCGGCGGCGCGGATGGCGCGGGCGGAACCGGGGCGGGCCGCGCCTGCGGTGGCGGCGTCGGGTCGAGCGCCGGGCTGACCGGGGCGACCGGCGCACCGAGGGCGCGGATGACCTCTTCCTCGGCTTCGCGGGCGCGACGCTCGGCCTCCTCGGCACGGCGTTCGGCCTCGGCGACGCTCCGCTGCATCTCTTCGAGGCGGCGCTGCTGGGCTTCTTCTTCGGCGCGGTAGCCCTCGAGGCGCTTGACCGCGGCGGCGCGCTCTTCGGCAGCTTTGGTGCGCTCGTCGATTTCGCGCAGGCGCTGCTCGGCCTCGGCCATCGAGCGTTCGCGAGCCGCGCGACCCTCCTGCAGGCGCTGCTCGGCGAAGCTGAGGTCGGCCCCCGGGACGGCGTGGGTCGGCGGCCCAGGCTGCGACGCCCCCTCGTCAGGCCCGATCGCCGGGACTCCGGGCCTGCCACCCGGGCCGGCATCGGCCGCCGAAGCGGACGACCACGCGGCCGCCGGTCCGGGCGCGGGCGTCTCGATCGCGCCCGCGATGGACCCCTCGGCCTCGCCCTGCAGGCGCTCGGCCTCCTGCATCCGCCGGTCGGCCTCGGCCCTGATCCGCTGCTCCTCGTAACGCACTTCGGCAACTTTGTCACGGACGCGTTGGGCGGCAGCCGCGGCATCGGTGTCGGGGCTCCCGGGAACCCCGACGGCGGGCGCGGGAGCCACCGGCGGCTCGACCAGACCCGGCGGCTCCGGCGCGTCCTCGGGTGCGAGGCCCGGCTGGCCGCCGGAAGCGGTGATCGCGTTCAGATCCTGGACCGGAGGTGGCGGTGCCTGCAGTGGATCGCGCGGCGGTGGGACGTCGCCGACGGCGGCAACCCGGTCGGCAGCGGGGGCCGCAGCAGGGGCCGGCGGCGGCGTCCCGACGGGCGACTGCATGACCGCGGTCTTGTCCTGGCCTGCCTCCGACGGTAAGTCGTTCCCGGCCTCCCCCGCCTGGGCCTCCTGGGCGGCGCGCTCGTTGGCCGCGCGGGCGGCAGCGAGGCGCTGCTCGGCCTCCGCCCGTTCGCGCCGCTTCTTGCCCCCGAAGATCGACAGGCCGAGGAATCCCTTCTTGCCGGCGGGATCCTTGCCCGCGGAGGCCGCGGCAGCGACAGCCACACCGGCCGCGGCCGCACCGCCGGCGATCGCGGCGGCCTCGCCGGTCGATGGCCCGTTCGGCGCCGGAGGCGGCGACGCCACCACAGGCGCGGCCGAAGTGGAAGACGGGGTCGGTGCCCCGATGGAGCTCGGCGGCGCCGGAGCGGGGGGCGCCTGGCCCCCGCGTCGGGCGGCGCGCTCGGCTTTGCGTTTCTCGATCGCTTCGCGGCGCTCCACGCGCATCTGTTCGCGCGCCGCGCGCTGCTCCCGGCGCAGTCGCTCGCGCCGTTCCTTACGCGACTCCTTGACGGGCGGGGTGGCCGGGGCCCCTGGCGCGGCCGGGGGTGCTCCCGGTCCGCCGGCGGCGCCGGCGACCGGCGGTACCACGCTCGGCGACTCCGGCGTGCCGCCCGACCCCTCGCCGGCTTTCACGCTTTCCTCCTCCTCCCCGCCGCGACGGTTGGTCACGATGACCACCAGCAGGAGCAGGAGGATCGCGGCGGCGAGGCCGGCGATGAAGTAGGCCGTGTGACCGGAGATGTAGTCGCTGACGTTTGCCGCGAGCACGGTCCCATCCTTACAAAGGATTCAGCAGGATCAACCATTCGACCACTTCCTTGGTTTTCGGTTTTCAGGCTCATCGCATGTGCCCCTTGAACTCGCGTTCGACTTCACGCCGCACGTCACGATCGGCGATCTCGCGCCTGCGATCACGCCCCTCCTTGCCGCGGGCCAGCGCCAGCTCCACCTTCGCCCGCGGCCCTTTGAAGTAGATCCTCACCGGCACCAGGGTGAGACCTTTCTCGGCAGTCTTGCCGACCAGGCGCTCGATCTCGTCACGGTGGAGCAACAGCTTGCGCGGGCGGTCGGGGGTGTGGGAGTCGACCGCGGCGTACTCGTAGGGCGGGATGTGGAGTTTGCGCAGCCAGACCTCGCCATCATCGACCACCGCGTAGGAGTCGGTCATCTGCGCCTGCCCGCCGCGCAGCGCCTTCACCTCGGAGCCGGTGAGGACGATCCCCGCCTCCATCGTTTCGACGAACTCGAATTTGTGGCGCGCCCGGCGGTTGGTGACGACGTCGCCCGAGGCGGGGCCGCGCTTCTTCCCCTTCTTCGCCATCAGCGCTTCCGATCTCCGGCGCGTCCAGCCGTGGCCGGCGCACCGCCTCCGCCCGTCAGCTCCAGGTCGACCCGCCCCCGCTCGGGATCCACCCCGGTCACCCGCACCCGCACCGGCTCACCGAGTCGCAGCGCCGTCGCCCCATCGCCGCTGCCGACCAGCGACACCTCGGCACGATCCAGCTCGTAGCGCCCACCGGGCAGCGTCCGCGCGGGCAGCATCCCCTCGTAGACGTCACCGAGCTCACCGCCGAAAGCGACGAACGCCCCCACCCGGATCACCCCCGACACCTCGCCCTCGAATTCGGCGTCGAGCCCGCGCTCGCCGAGCTCGCGTTCGAGCAGGTAGGAGGCGCAGACGTCGTCGGCATCGCGCTCGATCTTCGCCGACTCGCGCTCCTGGGCGGAGCTGTGGGCGGCGACCTCTCGCGCCTCGCTCAGGGTCGGCGGCTCCTCCCCTTCCCCCAGCGCCGCCAACAGCGCCCGGTGCACGAGCAGGTCGGGATAACGCCGGATCGGCGAGGTGAAGTGCGTGTAGGCATCGCTGCCGAGCCCGGCGTGGCCGGAGTTCTTCTCGCTGTAGGCGGCCTGTTTCAGGGAGCGCAGCACAAGAGAGGTATACGCGTCCCAGCCGTGTCCGCGCCGCGCGGCCTCCCGCCGCACCAGCCGACTCGCGTCGGCCGCCATCTGGCCCGCCGAGCGTGGCGAGAGCCCCTGCCCGAGCGGCGGGGTCGGCACGCCGAGCGCCGCCAGCTGCTCCAGCAGCCGTTCGATCCGGGGTGGATCGGGCTGGGCGTGGACACGGTAGACGGCGGGAACACGGCGGTCGACGAGGAACTCCGCGACCCGCTCGTTGGTGAGGATCATCAGCCGCTCGATCAGCCGGTGGGCCTCGGTCTGCGGCACCCGGTGGGCGGCGACGACGTTGCCCTCGAGGTCGAACTCGAACTCCGGCTCCGCGGACTCGACGTCGAGCGAGGAGTCGCCGCGATGCTCGCCGAGGCCGGCGGCGACGTCACGGGCGGCGGCGAGCGGTTCGGCCACCGCCGCGGGCGGCTTCTCACGGCCGTCGAAGACCCGGTCGAGCTGGTCGTAATCGAGCCGCGCGTCGGAGCGGATCCGGCTGCGGTAGAACCGGGTGCGGGTCGGCCGCGCGTCCCCATCAAGCTCGATCTCGGCGGTGACGGCGAGACGCTCGACCCCCGGCGAGAGGCTGCACGCCCCGCTTGACAGCGCGTGCGGCAGCATCGGCTCGACCGTCCCCGGCACGTAGGTCGAGTTGGCACGGCGCAGCGCCTCCAGGTCGAGCGGCGAGCCGGGACGCACGTGGGCGGCGACGTCGGCGATGTGGATCCAGACCCGCCAGCCGTCGCCCTCGGGCTGGGCGGAGACGGCATCGTCGAAGTCCCGGGCGGTGGCCGGGTCGACGGTAAAGGTGGCGAGCGCGGTCAGATCCCGGCGGGGGACCGTGTGCGCCTCGGCCTCGGCAGCGGCGGCTTCGGCTTCCGCTTCGACCACGGCGGTGAAGCCGCGCAGCCCGAGCCGCTCGGCGAGCAGCTCGGCAACCGCGTCACGGGCGCTCGGCGGACGATCGCGGCGGCGCAGGGTCCCACCGCGCGCGCCGGCCCCGCGGGCGCCCGGTTTGCGCTCGCGGGCGTTCGCCGCCCCGGCCCGCTCGGAGCGACTGCGCCGCGGCGCCGCCTCGCGCCGCCGTCCGCGCCCGCCCCGCCCGCGCCCCGGACTCAACCCTTGACCTGGGCGGCGACCGTTTCGAGGGCCTTCTGCCGCGCCTCGTCGACCGTCGTGTGGGGGTTGTCGACGACCTTCACCTGGGGGTGGATGCCGCCCGTGCGAGCGAGGTTTTCGCCGTTCGGGGTGAAGTATTCGCCCACCGTCAGCTTCAACGCGCCGCCGTTGGCGAGGCCGTGCTCTTCCTGGAAGACACCCTTGCCGTAGGAGCGCGTGCCGACCACGGTCGCATGCGCGTCGTCCTGCAGCGCCGCGGTCATGATCTCGGCGGCGCTGGCGGTGCCCCGGTCGATCAGCACGTCGAAGGGCACGTCGACGATCTTCCCGGGCCCGCTCTTCCGCGTCGTGCTCCCCTTGGTGCGCGATTTGGTCGACACCACGACTTCGCCTTCGGGCAGGAACAGCGAGGCGCTCGAGACCGCCTCGTCCAGCAGCCCGCCGGGGTTCTCGCGCAGGTCGAGCACCATGCCTTCCGCCCCTTCCTTCTGAACCTTTTCGATCCCGTGGGCAAGCTGCTTGCTCGCTTCCGAGCTGAACGACAGGAGGCGCACGTAGCCGATCTTCTTCCCGTTGGTGACGAAAACCCGGCTCGACACGTTGGGCAGCACGACGTTCGCTCGCGTCAGCGTCTTCTCGATCTTCTTGCCGGTCTTCGGCTTTTCGATCTCCACCGTCACCTGGGTCCCTTCCGGCCCCTTGATCTTCTGCGTCGCTTCGCTCGAGTTGACCCCGGCGATCGATTCGCCTTCCACCGCGATGATCGTGTCCCCCACCTCGACCCCGCCCGCTTCGGCGGGTGAGCCCTTGAACACCTTCACCACCCGCAGGCCCTTCTTCACTTCGATGACGCTCAGCCCCACCCCGGAGAAGTGACCTTCGATCTGCTGGTTGAACCCTTCCAGGCTTTCCGGCGAGAAGTAGTCGCTGAAGCGGTCTTTGTGGCGTTTGCGCAGCTCGCGGACCATCCCCTGCAGCGAGGCGTTGCCGAGCTCGGTGTTGCCGACCTGGCGGAAGTAGTTGTCCTTGATGATTTCGGACGCTTCCGCAACCAGGCTGGTCGGTTCTTCGGTGAACGCTTCGCGGGCGAAGCCGGGGAGCTTCGAGGGGTGTCCGCCGAGCCAGACGCCGAGGACGAGGAACGCGACCAGAGCGACGCCGAAGGCGATCGCACCGCGCAGCCTCACGCGGCCCTCAGACCCGCAGGAAGCGGCGCAGCGTGACGCCCGAGCCGATCGTCGAGACGAGGATCGCGGCGCCGAAGAGGATCGCGATCAGCACCGGGAAGGCGATCGTGCTGTTGTGCTGAGCCAGGGCGAAGGAGTCGCCGTTGCTGCTCAGCGGGTCGACGATCGTGATCTTGCCGATCCACAGGATCAGTATGGCGATCAGCCCGCCGACGAAGCCCACCACGACCCCCTCGATGAGGAACGGCCAGCGGATGAACCAGCGGGTCGCGCCGACCAGCCGCATCACCTCGACCTCGCGACGGCGGGTGAAGATCGAGAGCCGGATCGTGTTGCCGATCAGCATCAGCGAGGCGACCACGAGCAGGGCCATGATCACGCTGAGGACGATCTTCAGCGCGCTCGTCACCTTGGCGATCTGCTGGGTCGACTGTTGGCGGGAGAAGGGATTGGAGATCGCCGGGCTGATCGGGTTCTTCTTGGCGCCGCCGGTCGTCCCCATCACTTCGCGTTCGATCTGCGGGAGATCCGAGGCGTTCGTCGCCTGAACCTGGAAGCTGGCGGGCAGCGGGTTGGTGTGCAGCTCTTCGACGATCGACTTGTCGCTCAGTTCGCTCTTCAGCGTCGCCAGCGCTTCCGACTTGGAGATGAAGGTCACCGAGGCGACACCCGGGATCGCTTCGATCTTTTCCTTCGCCTGAACCAGTTCGGCCTGGGTCGCGTCGTCGTAGACGGCGAACTGGACGTTCAGCTCGTTACGGACTTCGTCGGACTTCGCCTGCGCCGTCTGGAAGACCGGGATCAGCACGCCGAGCAGGACCACGGTGACGACCGTGGTGATCACCGCGGCGAGAGTCGGCGCCCCGTTGCGGCGGAGGGCCCGGAACGCCTCCGAGAAGAAGAAGATGATCCGCGACATCAGCGGGCGAGCGAGTGTCCGTGGCCGTTGGTCTTGCGCTCGCCGGTCGGGCCGACGCCCATCTCGGCTTGCATCCGCATGCCGAACTCGGTGGTCGACTCCTCGGTGTAGCCGCCGGAGACCTCATCACGGACGACGCGGCCCTCGTAGAGCTCGACGACGCGGCGGCGCATGTTGTCGACCATCTCGCGGTCGTGGGTGACGACGACGACGGTCGTGCCGGTCTTGTTGATCCGGTAAAGCAGCTGCATGATCCCGATCGAGGTGACCGGGTCGAGGTTCCCGGAGGGCTCATCGGCCAGCATCAACGGCGGGTGGTTGACGAAGGCGCGGGCGACCGCGACGCGTTGCTGCTCGCCGCCGGACAGCTGGTCCGGGTAGTTGTGGAGCTTGGTCGAGAGGCCGACCAGGCGCAGCGTCGCCGGCACCTGCTCGCGGATTTCGGTGCGGCTGGCGCCGATCACCTGGAGCGCGTAGGCGACGTTGTCGTAGACGGTCCGATTGGGGAGCAGCTTGAAGTCCTGGAAGACGGTGCCGATGTTCCGCCGCAGCTGCGGGATCTTCTTTTCCGGCATCTCACCGATGTCGCGACCGGCGATGCGGACGCTCCCCTCGGTGACGTCGAGCTCGCGGATCAGGGTCTTGATCAGCGTCGACTTGCCGCAGCCGGTCGGGCCGACGAGGAAGACGAACTCCCCCCGCCCGATCGCCAGTGACACCCGGTCGAGCGCCATGTGGCCGCCCGGGTAGACCTTGGTCACGTCGTTCAGCTCGATGATCGGGGCGCGCCGGCCGCGCGAGCGCACAGGCTCGGGGGCGCGTTTCTTGTTGCGTCGGAGTCTCGGCATAGGTGTGGGGGTGCCTTCTGCGAGAACAAGATGACTCCTGCGAAGTCTCGGCGGCGAAATTTTGCGCCCAGAAAAAGGTGGTTTAGCTCTGCAATTGGCCCGCTACGGGCCACAATTTAGGTTCCCGTGAGGAAGCGCGGGCCGCTCGGGCTAGACCGCGACGAGATCGGGCCGGACCCCGAGCGCCGCGCTCGGGTCGATGAGCACGACGACATCGTCGATCTCGCGCGAGTACATCACGTCGCCCGCCGCGGCGGCGAAGTCGGCATCGCCGACGATCGTCTCGATCACCTCGAGCCCGGCGTCGCGCAGGGCACTCGCGCCCCGCTCGGCACGCTCCAGGGCATCCAACCAGTCGCCCGCCTCGTCCAGCTGTTCCTTATGGTCGTCAGGCGACCAAAAAGAACGGCTGGGCGCGCCGGACGGGGTCGCCGGGACGAGGAGCGTGAAGCCGGTTCCCTCGGCGCGGGGCCGCAGGGCATCGACCATGATCGGCGGCTCGGCCTCGCGACCGACGATCACCAGCACGTTGCGCTTGTTCTTGGTCTCCTGCATCTCGGTCTCCTATTCGTCAGAGGATGCCCCCAGCCTTCACCCTGGACGTAAACGCCCAGCCAAGTTCGTCTGAGTCTTCCCTTAAGACCTTCTGGGGAAACCAACGGGGCGATGCCCCCCGCGCCGCGGCTAACCGATCGCGACCATGCGCTCGATCGGCACCTTCGCCCGCTCCGCGATCTCCGGCGCGACGCTGACCTCGAACTTCATCTCCGCGAGCGAGTCGCGCAGCTTCGGCAGGGTGATCATCTTCATGTATTTGCAGAAGGCCATCCGGTTGGCCTCGATCAGATTCGCCTTCGGCGCCGCCTGCTGCAGCGGGTAGAGCATGCCGTTCTCGGTGGCGACGATGAACTCGCCCTCAGGGTGCTCTTCGACGTAGTTCTGCATGCCCGAGGTGGAGAGCATGTGGACGCCGGTGGTGTCGACGTCACCGGCCGCGACGTACTCCATGGCCTGGGTCGAGCAGCCGCACTCGGGGTGGATCAGGAACTCCGCCTCGGGGTGTTCGGCGCGGGTGCGGTCGATGTCCTCGGGGCGGATGCCGGCGTGGACGTGGCACTCGCCGTCCCAGATGTGGAAGCGGGCGCGGCGCTCGGGCTCGTCGAGAAGGCCGGTCTCCCGCTCGACGAAGGCGCCGAGCCACATGTCGGGGCCGAAGAGGATCTCGGTGTCGTCGCCGTGCTCGCGCCAGATGTGCTCGACCACCGAGACGGCGTTCGAGGAGGTGACGCAATAGTCGGTCTCCGCCTTTACCGCGGCCGAGGTGTTGACGTACATGACGACGATCGCGCCGGGGTGCTTCGCCTTCCAGTCGCGCAGTTGGTCGACCGTGATCGAGTCGGCGAGACTGCAGCCGGCTTCCAGATCGGGGATCAGCACCTTCTTCTCGGGCGAGAGGATCGAGGCCGTCTCGGCCATGAAATGCACGCCGCAGAAGACGATCACCTCGGCCTCGGTGGTGGCGGCGGTACGGGAGAGACCAAGGCTGTCGCCGAGGTAACCGGCGACGTCCTGGATCTCCGGCAACTGGTAGTTGTGCGCGAGGATCACCGCGTTGCGCGCGTCCGCGAGCGCTCGGATCTCCTCGCTGAGCGCGGCGATCTCCTCCGGAGCCAGCTCCGGTGCGAAGTTGGGTTGGATCGTCGGGAGCTCCTGCATGAGCCCTTCCTTTCCTCTGTTCGCCGGGAGACCCGCAGGTCGAGCCCGGTCGAATGAACGTGGCCGAAGTTTACCGGTTGGGCGTCCCGCGCCTCCCCGACACCCCCACCCGGCATCCTGTGGGCATGCCCGAGCTGCCCGAGGTCGAGATCACCGCGCGGCGGATCGGCGCCGCGGTACGCGGCGCCACCGTCGAATCGGTGCTGGCGCCGGGCATGAACGTGATGAAGACGTTCGATCCACCCTTGGACGCCCTGGTCGGCCGCGAGATCACCGGCGTGCGGCGGATCGCCAAGATGCCGGTGGTCGAGTTCGGGGACCTCTCGCTCCTGATCCACCTGATGTCGGCGGGACGACTGCGCGTCGCCGACAAACGCGCCTCGCTCAAAGACCGCGCCTCGCGGGTGCTGATCCGTCTCGACGACGGACGCGAGCTGCGCCTGCGGGAGTTCGGCACGAAGCAGCGTGCCTGGGCCAAGCTCCTCCCCTCCGCGGCGGTGGCCGCCGATGAGATGGTGGCGACGCTTGGCCCGGAAGCCTGGCCCACGCCGCCGCCGGCGGAGTTCGCCGCCGCGATCGACAAGCCGCGTCACCTCCACCCGCTGCTGCGCCACCAGCGAGACATCAGCGGCATCGGCCGCTCCTGGGTCGACGAGATCCTCTGGGAAGCCTGCCTCTCCCCCTTCAAGAAAGGCACCGAGCTCGACGCCGAAGAGGTCGCGCGCCTCCACGCCGCCCTCCACCTCCTCGGCGACGCGATCGACCACTACGAGGAGACGATCGGCCCCGACCTCCCCGACAAGATCAAGGTCCCCCTGCGGATCCACAAGCACGAGGGCGAGCCCTGCCCCCGCTGCGGCACCACCCTCGAGGCGGTCTACTTCTCCGAACACCAGACGACGTACTGCCCGCACGACCAGACCGGCGATCGCGTCCTCAAAGACCGGCGCCTGTCGAAACTTCTGAAGTAGCGCTCAGACCGATGAAGTGTCGCCCCGGCGGTGAAGCTTGGGCGTCGTCTTGTCCAAGGGCACGTCCCACGGAATGTCTTCCGCCCGGGCCCGCGGACGTTCCTTCCTCATCTTCTTCTTGAGCCAGCGGCGTATCAAAGCGTCACCATCGCGATCAAGATAGCGAAGGCGACCCCGACCGCGAACAACCCGACCAGAAAGAAGTATTCGGCCTTTCTTAAAGCCCTTTCGGCGCCATCTCCGTGGTGGGTGGTCAACTCGATCAGCCTGAGCAGGCCGTGAATCGTCCGCACGTGGATTCGCCAGAGTTCGGGCTCGCGGAGGAATCTGTCGGCGACATAGTTGGCGACCTCGTCGACGGAGAGGTCGGTATCCAATCGTGGTGGGATCAACGTTGCCCGCAGTGCCGCCGCCAGGGAAGCGATCAAGAGCAGGGAACCGAGCAGCAGCGAAACTCCAGCGCAGCCTCGCGCGGGTCCATGAACCGCATCAACGATCGACCCGGCATTTGCTCCGGCCAGAGCCAGGATGGCGCCCGCGAACCCGCCGACCTGCGCTCCTCGCACCCGGAGGGACCGGATCTGCTCGCGCAGATCGACCAGGATGGTTTCCGACCGTCGGAGTACCAGGCGATCGCGTCCGGATTCGGCTCGGGGGCCATTCGCCGAAGGTACCCCTCGCGTCGCGATCCCCCGCCACTAGGTCGAGAAAATTGACAGAGGCGTGCGTCAGTCGGCGCGGAGCAGCAGGGAGAAGTCGAGCACCGGAGCCGAGTGGGTCAGGGCGCCGACGGAGATGAAGTCGACGCCGGTCTCGGCGACGGTGCGGACGGTCTCGAGGTTGACGTTGCCGGAGGCCTCGAGGGTCGGCCTGCCGTCGTTGCCGTGGGCATCGCGGAGCTCGACCGCGGCGCGCAGCGTCGGCGGGTCCATGTTGTCGAGGAGGAGCTGGTCGGCGCCGGTGCCGAGGGCGTAGGCGGTCTCGTCGAGGTTGCGGACCTCCACCTCGACCGGCAACGCGGGGTGGGCCTTGCGGGCGGCGTAGACGGCCTTGGGAATGCTGCCCGCGGCGGCGATGTGGTTCTCCTTGATCAGGAAGGCGTCGAAGAGGCCCATGCGGTGGTTGGTCCCGCCCCCGGCCGCGACGGCCGCCTTCTCCAGTCGACGCAGTCCTGGCGTGGTCTTGCGGGTGTCGAGGATGCGGGCATCGGTCCCGGCGATCGCCCCGACATAACGGGCGGTCAGGGTCGCCACCCCTGACAGGTGCCCGAGGAAGTTCAGCGCGGTGCGCTCGGCGGCGAGGATCGCGCGGGCGGAGCCGCGGGCGACCAGCACCTCGGCGGGCACGTCCTGGCGCCACTCGCCCTCGGGCGCCCGCTTCTCGACCTCCTCCACCCCGGTCTGGAGCATCGTCTCGACCACCAGGTCGAGACCGAAGACCACACCCGGCGCTTTCTGGACTATCCGGGCGCTCGCCGTCGCCTCGGCCGGAACGGTCGCCACACCGGTGACATCGCCGTCGCCGAGATCCTCGGCGAGCGCCCCGGCGACCAGCTCGCTGAGTTCTTCGGCGGTAATTGCGGACACAGCGCCACCTTAGTGAAGTACAGGGGGGCGAATCTCACGTCGGCCAGACTTAGGACGTTGAAAGAGAGATGGCAACGCTACCCCCCTTCCAGACGCTGATCGACGAGCACGCCGCCGAGGTGATGGCGGTGCTGCGCGGCGCGGTTGGTCGGGAGGCGGCCGAGGACGCCTTCCAGGAGACCTTCCTGGCCGCCCTGCGGGCCTACCCGAGCCTCCGCGAGGCGGGCAACCTGCGCGGCTGGCTGGTGACGATCGCCCACCGCAAGGCGATCGACCATCACCGGGCGCGAGGACGTGCCCCGGTTCCGGTCGAGTCCGTGCGCGAGGAGGCGGTCTTCGACCCCGAGCCCACCGACGGCGAGGTCTGGAGATCGGTCGCCGCGCTGCCGCCGAAACAGCGGGCCGCGGTCACCCTGCGCTTCGCGAGCGACCTCCCCCACGAGGAGATCGCCGCGGCGCTCGGCTGCTCGCCGGAGGCGGCGCGCCGCAGCCTGCACGAGGGACTGAAACGACTGCGAAAGGAGATGGCATGACGGCCACCATGGACAAATCGCTGGAGGAGCTGCGCGAGCGCGCCGCCGCCGAGGGCCTGCTCGACGTCGCCTACGCGACCGCCGACTCGCCCTTCGGGACGCTGCTGCTGGCGCGGACGCCGAAGGGGCTGGTGCGACTCGCCCTGCCGAGCGAGGACGTCGGGGAGACGCTCGCCGAGCTGGCCGAGCGGGTCTCGCCGCGGATTCTCGAAGCGCCCGGCCGGCTCGACGAGGAGCGGCGCGAGCTCGAGGACTATTTCGAGGGGCGCCGCCGGGAGTTCGCGCTGCCGATCGACTGGCAACTCAGCCACGGCTTCCTGCTGCGCGCCCGCCACGGGATCGCCGCGATCCCCTACGGCGAGACCCGCACCTATGCCGACCTCGCCCGCGCCGCCGGCAACGAGCGGGCGGTCCGCGCCGCGGGCACGGCCTGCTCGCGCAACCCGATCCCGCTCATCGTCCCCTGTCACCGGGTGGTGCGCAGCGACGGCACGCCGGGCCTCTACGCGGGCGGCGTCGAGATGAAGAAGCGCCTGCTCGCGATGGAGGGCCAAAGCGGGTAGGTCAAACGTCTAGTCCGATCAAGGTGGGCGTGACGGGGCCGATGCAGGCCCGATGAAGCGATATCCCCCGCCGATCCTGCTCCTCGTCCTGCTCACCGCCCTGGCTCTCGCACAGGTCGCCACGGCCGCGTCCTCCCCGCGGCCGAGCGCGATCCTTGGCCACCCGACCCAGCGCGACGCCACCGCCGAAGCCGAAGCGGAACTGGAATTCGAAGGCGGCGAACTCGAATTCGAAAGATGCGAATCCGCCGTCGAAGAACTCGAATTCGAGGAAGAAGACGAAGAAGACGAAGAAGACGAAGAAGGGCTCGAAGAAGTCGCCGACGAATGCGACGAGGAGGACGGGACGGCCAAGGTGGCCCCGGAGGGCGGCCCGTTCGTCACCGCCCCTTCGGCCTGCCAGATCCGCCAGGCGGAATCGACGATCACCACTCTGCCCGGCTCCGGCCTGGTGCGGCTCAGCGTCCGCTACCGGACCTGGTCCCCCACCGCGGTCACCGTCGGACTGAAGCTGAAGGACCACAGGGGCAGCGTCGCGATCGAACGTGCGACCAGGCACATGGGCGCCGAGGGCGTCCTCCACGTCACCACCAAGCTGGGCGCGGCGGCGATGGGACGGGCGCTGGCGGCGAGCGCATTCGACGTCTCCCTCCGCGCCCCCGGAACTCCCGCCTTCTGCGCCGGTGCCCTCGAACAGCACCTACACAACCTCAACCGTGAGCCGCCGCGGCCGCGCTCGGCGGCGGCATCGCGCCGGCCTAGCTAGCCGAGGAGGCGGCGGTCTTCTCGAGGTAGTCGCGAACGAAGCCGTCGATGTCGCCGTCGAGCACCCGCTGCACGTCGCCGACCTCGTGCTCGGTGCGGTGGTCCTTCACCATCGTGTAGGGATGTAGGACGTAGGAGCGGATCTGGGAACCCCAGGCGACGTCTTTGACCTCGCCGCGCGCCTTCGCCAGCTCCTCCGAGCGTTTGCGCTCCTCCAACTCGATCAGCTTCGATTTGAGCAGCTGCATCGCGACGGCCTTGTTCTGCGTCTGCGAGCGCTCGTTCTGGCACTGGACGACGACGCCGGTCGGGATGTGGGTGATCCGCACCGCCGAGTCGGTCTTGTTGACGTGCTGGCCGCCGGCACCGGAGGCGCGGTAGGTGTCGATGCGCAGGTCGGATTCGTCGATGTCGACTTCGACGTCGCCCTCGACCAGCGGCCCGACGTCGACCTGGGCGAAGCTCGTGTGGCGGCGGGCCGAGGAGTCGAAGGGGCTGATCCGGACCAGCCGGTGGACGCCGCGCTCGGCGGCGAAGAGGCCGTAGGCGTTCTCGCCGCGGGCGATGAAGGTCGCCGACTTGAGGCCGGCCTCCTCCCCCGGCGAGGCCTCCGCCATCTCGACCTCGAACCCGCGCCGTTCGGCCCAGCGCAGGTACATCCGCAGGAGGATCTCGGCCCAGTCCTGGGAGTCGGTGCCCCCCGCTCCGGCGTGGACGGTGACGACCGCATCGCCGGCGTCGTACTCACCGCTGAAGAGGCGCGCCTCTTCCAACTCGGCGAGCCGCGACTCGACCTGGGCCAGCTGGCCCTCCAGCTCCGCCTCGATCTCCTCGTCCTCCTCGGCCAGCTCGGCGAGGTCACCGAGTTCGGCGACGTCGGACTCCAGGCCCCGGAACATCTCGAGGCGACGCTGGGCGCGAGCGTGGGCGGCCGAGGTGCGAGCAGCGGCCTCCTGGTCGTCCCAAAAGCCGGGCGCGCCCATCTCCTCCTCGAGCGCGGCCGATTCCTTTTCTAGGCCGGCAGGGTCAAAGGTAGTCCGAGAGCAGGGACAGCTGCTCGCGGACAGCGGCGATTCGCGGCGCTACGGGCTCTTTCTGCGCGGCATCGGCCATGGCCACAGACTACCGGTGGGAGAAGCCGGCGAGGCGGAGGGCCTCCTCGCGCGCCTCGGACGGGCGCCAGGAGCGGATCCGGCCGTCCCGCAGCTCGAAGGTCCAGGCCAGCTCGTCCTCGCCCGCGAGCTCGCCCTCCTCGTCGTCCCAGTGCCAGCGACGCATGACCAGCGCCACCGCCCGCCCGTCGCCGCCCTCGGTGGCGTCGTCGTAGAGCCGCTCCAGCTCGATCGTCTGCTGCACCCCGCCACGCTTGCGGGTGGCCCACTCCCGTGCCGCCTCTGCTCCCTTCACCAGCCCCTTCATCGAGTGCAGCTCGACCTCCGGGTCGAGCGTCGCGACGAAGCCGTCCAGATCGCGCTCGTTGAAGGCGCGGATGAACTCGCGGATGGGATCCCTATGTGAGGGTGCGAAAACCACGCAGGTCAAGGACGCAGGGAGCGCGGCGTGCTCTGCACGCGAGCGACCGAGGACGCAGAGATGCGCCGGTTTGCAGTGCCCTCAGGAGCCGTGGCACTTCTTGTACTTCTTGCCCGATCCGCACCAACAAGGGTCGTTGCGGCCGATTTTGTCGTGCTCGTCCTTGACCACGGTCTCGACCACGTCGCCGCCGTTGGGGCCGACGGCCTGCGAGGCGGCCATATCGACCGCCCCGGTCGCGGTCGCGGTCCCCGCGCCGGCCGCAGCGGCGACCTGTTCGAGCGCCGTGGGCTGCGCCGCGGCGGTCCCACCCGAGTAGTCGAGCGCCTGCCGGTCGGTTCCGGCTTCGAAGCCACCGCCGGCGAACGCGCCGCCCGCCGGTTCGGTGAATTCGATCTCGGCGTGGAAGACGAGTTTCGAGAACTCCTCCCAGATCGAGTGCATGAGGTCTTCGAACATCGTGAAGCCCTCGTTTTTGTACGCCACGAGCGGGTCGATCTGAGCGAAGCCGCGGAGGTGGATGCCCTCGCGCAGGTAATCCATGTCGAAGAGGTGTTCGCGCCAGCGGTTGTCGATCACCTGCAGCAGGATCGAGCGCTCGAGGTGGCGCATCAGCTCCTCGCCGAGTTTGTCTTCGCGCTCGTCGTAGGCAGCCATCGCGTCCTCGTCGAGCTCGTCCTTGAGGCGCTCGCGATCGACCGACTCCGGCGCCAGCGTCCCGACGTCGATGGCCACGGGCCAGATCTGGCGCAGCTGCGTCTCCAGCTCCTCCAGGTCCCAGTCGTCGAGGATGTCGCTTGCCGTGTACTCCTCGACCAGGCGCTCCACCACCCCTTCCATCTCTTCGCGACCGGTCTCGGAGATGTCACGGCCTTCGAGGATCTCGCGGCGGTACCGGTAGACGACGCGCCGCTGCTCGTTCATCACGTCGTCGTACTCGAGCACCCGTTTGCGGATCAGGAAGTTCTGTTCCTCGACCTTCTTCTGCGCGTTCTCCACGGTTTTCGTGAGCATCTTGGCCTCGAGCGGCACTTCGGTCCCGTCGTCGTCCACCGGCCCGAGGCGGTCGAGGATTTTGTAGATGCGATCACCGGCGAAGAGGCGGATCACGTCGTCTTCGGCGGAGAGGAAGAAGCGCGACTCGCCGGGATCCCCCTGACGGCCGGAGCGCCCGCGTAGCTGGTTGTCGATGCGGCGCGACTCGTGGCGCTCGGTGCCGCAGATGAAGAGCCCGCCGAGCTCGCGGACCTCCTCGGCCTCGACCTGACACTGCGGCTTCAGCTCCTCGGTCCGCTCCGCCAGCGCCTCTTCATAGCCCTCGTCGCCGTGGGTGATGCCCCGCTTCTTCAGCTCCGCGATCGCGAGGTGTTCGGGGTCGCCGCCAAGCTTGATGTCGACCCCGCGACCGGCCATGTTGGTCGCGATCATCACCGCGCCCTTACGACCCGCCTGGGCGATCAGCTCGCCCTCTCGTTCGGCGTACTCGGGTTTCGCGTTGAGGACGGCGTGTTGGATCCCGTCGCGTTTCAGCGCCCCCGAGATCATCTCCGAGACCTCGACCGAGACGGTTCCGACCAGCACCGGCTGGCCCTTCTCGTGACGACCGACGATTTCGTCGAGGACCGCCTGCCACTTGCCGTCTTTCGTCTTGAAGATCTGGTCGTTCTGATCCATCCGGATCATCGGCTGGTTGGTCGGGATCTCGATCACCGGCATTTTGTAGATCTTCATGAACTCGGTCGCCTCGGTGAGGGCGGTACCGGTCATGCCGGAAAGCTTGTCGTAGAGCCGGAAGTAGTTCTGCAGGGTGATCGTCGCGAGCGTCTGGTTCTCCTCGCGGATCGCCACGCCTTCCTTCGCCTCGACCGCCTGGTGGAGGCCTTCCGACCAGCGCCGGCCCTCGAGGATGCGGCCGGTGAACTCGTCGATGATCATCACCTCGCCGTCGATCACCGCGTAATCGTCGTCCTTCTTGTAGAGCGACTCGGCCTTCAGTGCCTGCACGAGGTGGTTGACGAGGTTGCCGTTCTCGGCCAGGTAGAGGTTGTCGATCCCGAGGAACTCCTCGGCGTTCTTGACCCCACGCTCGGTCGGTGCGACGGTCTTGTGCTTCTCGTCGTACTCGTAGTCGAAGTCGGCGTCCGAGGTGTCTTTCGATTCCCCGAGGCTTTTCAGTTTCTCTTTGTGCGGGACGCCGACCAGCTGTTTGGCCAGGCGGGCGAAGGTGTAGTAGGTCTGCGCCGCCTCTTCCGGGCGCCCGGAGATGATCAGCGGCGTCCGCGCCTCGTCGATCAGGATGTTGTCGACCTCGTCCACGATCGCGAAGTCGTGGCTGCGCTGGACGCATTCCTCCAGCGACTGCGACATGTTGTCGCGCAGATAGTCGAAGCCGAACTCGGAGTTGGTGCCGTAGACGACGTCGCATGCGTATTTGACCTGGCGCGCGGCGTGGTCGTCGGAATCCTGGACCGCGGCGACGCTGACCCCGAGCGCGTCGTAGATCGGCTTCAGCCATTCCGAGTCGCGGCGCGCGAGGTAATCGTTGACGGTGACGACGTGGACGGCCTTGCCGGACAGCGAGTTGAGGAAGACGGGCAGGGTCGCGGTGAGCGTCTTTCCCTCGCCGGTTTTCATCTCGGCGATGGCCCCATCGTGGAGCACCATGCCGCCGATCAGCTGGACGTCGTAGTGGCGCTGGCCGGTGGTGCGGCGCGAGGCCTCGCGGCAGAGTGCGAACGCCTCGGGCAGGAGGTCGTCCAGGGACGCGCCCTCCTCGCGGGCGCGTCGCCGCAGCTCGTCCGCCTCCTCGCGGATTTCCTCGTCGGAGAGGGCTTCCATCTCCGGCTCAAATCGATTGATCGCCTCCGCGCGCTTCTGGTACGCCTTGAATTTGCGCCCTTCCCCCGTGCGCAGGGCCTTGGTCACCAAGTCCATTGCGGGCATTGCTCAAGAGTAGCGGGCCACCCCTTGCCGCCGGCCGGCGGGCAGCGTACGCTGGACCCTCGAACCCACAAGGAGGTCACCCATGCGGATGGAGATTCGTGGACGCAACGTCGAGATGACTGACGACCTGCGTGAGCTGGTGAGCAAAAGGTTCAATCGCCTGGGGAGGCAGGTGTCGGGGCTGGCGACGCTCGACGTGGTGCTCTACGAAGAGCGCAACCCCTCGATCGCCGACTGCCAGGTGGCCGAGGCAACGGTGCGCTTGAAGGGGGCCACCCTGCACGCCCGCGAGGCCTCACCGGACATGGCGCAGAGCATCCACAAGCTTGCCGAGGACGTGCGGAGGCAAGTGAAGAAACACCGCGAAATGCTGCGTAAGCGTAAGTTGACGCGGCGGGTGATGGGACAGATGAGAGGAAGACCGGCGGTCTAGTCCCCCCGCACGGGGCCGGCGGCGGGATCGTGCGCGCCCGCCGCCCCCCGGGCAGGAGGCGGAAGTCACGGAGAGGACCGGGTGGCCGGGACGAAGGCGAGGGGCCGGCCGTCCGAGATGCGCCCCGACCCCGGTCCCCCCGCCCGTCCGAGATGGTCCCGGGCGCCTCATGGCGCTCCTGGCAGGCTGTGAGCGCCATGAGGCGCCCGGAACGGGAGGGGGTCGTGGGGAAGACGACACAGGGACGGGAGGGGGTCGTGAAAAGGGGGGACAGGGATGGCACGAGGTCGGGCTTACGTGACGGGTCCGTGCGGGAGGGGCCACACCTGGCCCCGATCGGTCACGAAGACGCCGGGAACGTCACCCTTTCCGCAACCTTCGGTCCCTTTCCGGG
>JAFDWO010000147.1 GCA_018268415.1 Actinomycetota bacterium
CGGACGCCGGGATCGGGGGGTCCTGGGACGCGCGTCCCGGATCCGTGAGAGCGCCGTGTCCCTCGCGTGAGGGATCCGCCTCACTCGCCCGCACCCTCCCGCGAGGGGCTTCCGTGCTCCCCCGCCCGCTCCCCGCACCCCCGGCCGTCTCGGCCACGGCCACAGCCTGCCCGGGCCGTGGCCGAGACGGCCGCATCCCTTTCGCCTGGGGGCGGCAGCTTGAGGAGGCCGGGGCCCTTTCGCCTGGGGCGCCAGCCTTCTCGGGCCGCATGCCTTTCCCCACGGGCGACAGCCCCAGGGGGCCGAGGCCCTTTCCGGGGAGCAGCTCGCGAGGGCCGCGGATCCGACCGCGGCCCGCCCCTACTCGTCCCGCATCCGCAACCGATGCGCCAGGCGCGACTGCAGCGACCAGAGCTCGATGAAGCCTGGCGAGGCGGTCTGGGAGAAGAGATCTTCGCCCGACTCGGCGAAGCTAGCCAGTGAGGCGTCGTAGACGGCGTTCGGGGAGGAGCGGGTCACGACTCGGACGCTGCCTTTGTAGAGGCGAAGGCCGATCTCGCCCGTGACGCGGGCGTTGACGGCGGCCATGTAGGCGTCGAGGTCTTCGCGCAGGGGCTCCCACCAGAGGCCGGCGTAGACGAGGTAGCCCCACTTCTGGTCCATCTGGGGCTTGAACTGGTTCTGGTGGATGGTGCCGACCAGGCGCTCCAGCTCCTCGTGGGCGGTGAGGACCAGGGCCGCGGCCGGCACCTCGTAGATGTCGCGCACCTTGAGGCCGACGATCCGGTCCTCGATGTGGTCGACGATCCCGACGCCGTGGCGCATCCCCAGCTCGGCCGCCCGTTCGAGCAGGTCGACCAGGCCGAGTCGCTCGCCGTCGATCGACACCGGCAAACCCGCCTCGAAACCGATCTTCACGACCTGGGCCTCGTCCGGCGCCTCCTCCGGCCGGGTCACCAGCTGGAAGACGTCGTCCTCCGGCGCGTGCCCGAGGTCCTCGATCCAGCGACCCTCGGAGGAGCGCCCCCAGAGGTTGTCGTCGATCGAGTACGGCGCCACCTCGGTGCCCCCCTTGACCGGGATGCCGTGGTCGCGTGCGTAGGCGATCTCCTCGTCGCGCCCCATCGCCCAGGAGCGCACCGGCGCGATCGTCTTCAGCTCCGGGGCGAGCGTCGCCACCGTCGCCTCGATCCGCACCTGGTCGTTGCCTTTGCCGGTACAACCGTGGGCGATCGTGTCGCACCCCGACTTCCGCGCATACTCGACCGCGAGCTGTGCGATCAGCGGCCTGCCGAGCGCGGTGAAGAGCGGATAACCGTTGCCGTAGACGGCATTCGCCTTGATCGCCGGGGTCAGGAACTCGGCAGCGAACTGCTCACGGGCGTCGACGACGTGGCACTCGACCGCGCCGAGGCGCTTGGCCTTGTCTTCGATCACGCCGTAGTCCTCGCCCGGCTGGCCGAGGTTGACGGTCAGCGTCACCACTTCGGCGTCGTAGGAGTCCTGGATCCACTTCAGCATCACGCTGGTGTCGAGACCACCCGAGTAGAGCAGCAGGACCCGGTCCACCTGGGACGGATCGGCCTCGTAGCTTGCGGTCGGACGCTGCCGCGTCGGGTCAGCGCCCGTCATTCAGCTTCCACTCCGCCGCCTTCTGCTTCTTCTTCCGGCAATTCTTCGATTTCACCTTCACCCGCTTCTTCTTCCGGCGTGAATTCTTCTTCGATCCCACCGGTTTCCGCTTCTTCTTCGAGGCCTTCGGCTTCTTCGCCGCCTTCTTCTTCGCCTTCGCCTTCTTCGGTGGCTTTTTCTTTCGCCGGGACTTCTTCGGTGATCGTCGTGGTTTCGGTGATGGTCTTCGTCCCGCCGCCACCACAGGAGGAGACCAGTCCGATCAGCAGGCCGAAGATGATCACGCCCATGATCAAGACGACCAGGCGCAGGTTGCCTTTCGGCTGCTGGGGCGGGCGGCGATGGCGCGGCGGCTCGTCACCGTAGTTCATGAGTCTGGTCGGATCCTCGTTCATCTTGTACCTCTACGCGCTCGGGACCGAAGTCCCTTCCTCGTGGCGCGACACTAGGACTCTGGGCCGAGGATCGCGTCGAGGATCCCGCGGGTGTCCTCGAGCGCGAAACCGCTGCGGAGCCGTTCCTCGATCTCGCTCCGGCTCGAGCCGGAGACCGCCATCTGCGTGGCCAGGAGCCGGGCGCCCGCGGGTGTGCCGACCTCCTGCGCCCCGGCTGCGGGCTCCTCCTCGGCGACCGGGCCGACCACGGTCAGCGCCGGCCCGGCGGGCTTGCGCGCCGCCGGCTCCGGCTCGGGGACGGGCTCGCGGTCCGGCGGCCGTTGCCCGGCCAGACCCGCGCCGTCGAGCGCCGCGTCGCCGCCCAGCTCGGCCTTCGCCTCGGCCAACGCCTGCTGGAGCACCTCGGACTGGCGCCGCAGCGCCTCCGCCTGGACGGCGATCTGATCGGTCAGCTCCGCCAGCCCAGCGAGGCGGTCGGCGACGATCCGGTCCGCCTCCTCGTGCGCGTCGACGATCCGCGAGCGTGCTTCCTCCTCGGCCTCGTCGATCACCCGCTTCGCCGCCTCCTCGGCGGCGCCGACGATCTCGGCGAGGCGCGCCGCGGTCGAGTCTTCGATCTCCTGCCTGCGGCCGGTGAGGTCAGAGCTGCCCACGAGAACCGAAGCCTAGAGGCTGGACAGCCCCGAAAGCGATTCGCCGATCAGCGCCACGGCACGATCGACCTGCTCGGCCTCGACCACCAACGGCGGCAGCAGGCGCAGGGTCCCCGGCGCCGGGACGTTGACGACGAGCCCGCGCCCCAGGAGGTCGGCCCCGAGCGCCGCCGCGTCGATCCCCTCCTCCAGGGCGACGCCGACCATCAGCCCGCGCCCGCGCGTCCCGGCGACCCCCGGCAGCTCCTCCAGTCCCCCCCGCAGCCGCCCCCCCAGCTCGCGCACCGCGCGCAGCAGCGCCGGGTCGTCGACCGCATCGAGGACCGCCAGCGCCGCGCTCGTGGCGATCGGTCCGGCGGCGAAGGTCGAGCCGTGATCCCCGGGCTGCAGCGCCTCGGCCGCCTCCGGCCCGGTGATGCAGGCGCCGATCGGCATGCCGTTGCCGAGCGCCTTGGCGCTGGTGATGACGTCGGGGCGCACCGGCGTCTGCTCGTAGGCCCAGAGCGAACCGGTCCGCCCGAGCCCGGTCTGGATCTCGTCGAAGACGAGGAGCGCGCCCGCCGCGTCACAGGCCTCGCGGGCCGCGACCAAGGCCTGGTCACTCGTCGGCCACACCCCGGACTCGCCCTGGATCGGCTCGATCAGCACCGCCGCGGTGTTCGGCCCGACCGCCGCCCGCAGCGCCTCGGCGTCGTTGTCGGGGACCGAGCGGAACCCCGGCAGGTAAGGCCCGAGCGCCTCGTTGCGGGCCAGCTTCGGCGTCGCCGAGAGCGCCCCGTAGGTGCGCCCGTGGAACTCGCTCTCGAAGCTGACGATCTCCGGCGCCGTGATCCCGCGCGCGTGGGCGTGCTTGCGCGCCACCTTGATCGCCGCCTCGTTGGCCTCCGTGCCGGAGTTGCAGAAGAAGACGCGCCCGCCGAGGCTCGACTCCGAGAGCCGCTCCGCCAGCCGCGCCATCGGCTCGGTATAGAAGAGGTTCGAGACGTGCATCAGCCGCCCCGCCTGCTCGGTGACCGCGGCGACGACCGCCGGGTGGCAGTGGCCGAGCGAGCAGACCGAGATGCCGGCGAGGAAGTCGAGGTACTCCTTGCCATCGGCGTCGTAGAGGTAGACGCCCTCGCCGCGGACGAAGTCGACGGCCCCGCGCCTGTAGGTGCGCATCAGGTAGCGCTCCTCGAGCGCCCGCGTCTCGGCCAGTCCCATCGTCGTCCTTTCCGTGGTGCCGCTCACGGCACCACCATCGTGCCGATCCCGGCGTCGGTGAAGAGCTCCAGCAGCAGGCTGTGGGGCACACGCCCGTCGATGATGTGGGCCGACTGGGCGCCGCCGTTGACCGCGTCGACGCAGGCCGCGAGCTTCGGCCGCATACCGCCGGAGAGATCCGGCAGGGCCGCTTCGACCTCGCCCACCGCGGCACGGGAGATCAGCGAGCTCTCGTCGTCCGGGTCGGCCAGCCAGCCCTCGACGTCGGTGAGGAAGATCGCCTTCGTCGCCCCCAGGGCCGCCGCCACCTTGCCCGCCGCCTCGTCGGCATTGACGTTGTAGGACTGGCCCTCGCGATCGGAGGCCGAGGAGGCGATCACCGGGATGTAGTCGGCGGCGATGTGATTGAGCACGTCGACGTCGACCCGCTGGATCTCACCGACGAAGCCGATCCGGTCGGCGTTCGGCGCGGGCAGGACCTCGAACAGCGTCCCGTCCTCCCCGGAGAGGCCGACGGCGGGCGAGCCGTGCCGGTTCAGCCGCTGGACGATTTCGGAGTTCAGTTTGCCGACCAGGACCATCTTCGCGATCTCCACCGTGTCCCCGTCGGAGACCCGCAGGCCCTCGTGGAACCTCACCTCGAGCCCGAGCTTGTCCATGTAGCGGGTGATCTCGGGCCCGCCGCCGTGGACGACGATCGGGTTCAGCCCCACGTACTTGAGCAGGACGACGTCGTTGGCGAAGGCATCGCGCAGCCCCTCGTCGAGCATCGCCGCGCCGCCGTACTTGATCACCACCGTGCGGCCGTGGAACTCGCGGATGTAGGGCAAGGCCTCGAGCAGCGTCTGCACGCTCGTGGCCGCGGCTCGGGACTGCGGGGCACGCTCGGTCACGTCGTGTACTCCGCGTTCAAGGTCACGTAATCGTGACCGAGGTCGGCGAAATAGACGTGCGCGCGAGCGTCGCCCCGGCGCAGTCGGAGGGCGATGTTCGCCTCGGGCGTATCCGCCCCGAGGTCGGCGGCCTCGATCGACTCGGCGCCGATCTCGTCCATCTCGGCGCCCGCCAGCGCCGCGCCGGCCGCCTGGGCGATCCGACCCCAGTTGGGATCGCGGCCATGGAGTGCGGTCTTGACCAGGGGCGAGTTGGCGATCGCCCGCGCGACCCGCTCGGCCTCGGGCTGATCGGCGGCGCCGGTAACCTCGATCCGGCCGGCCCGCGCGCTGCCCTCGCCGTCGCGGACGATCTCGATCGCCAGCTGCAGGAGCACCGCCTCCAGCAGCCCGGCAGGCAGTGGCCGGCTGGAGGCGCCGGTCGCCTGCAGCAACACCATGTCGTTGGTGCTCATCTGGCCGTCCACCGTGATCCGGTTGAAGGAGGTCTCGACCGCACGCCTCAGCGCCGCGCCCGGGTCGGCGACGACAGCGTCGGTCTGTACGAAGCAGAGCATCGTCGCCATGTTCGGCTGGATCATCCCGCCGCCCTTCGCCTGGGCGGAGAGGGTGACGCCGCCGGCCTTCAGCGTGCAGGCCTTGCGCCAGCGGTCGGTGGTCATGATCGAGTCGGCGAAGACGGTGCCGCCGTCGGCCCTCAGGTCTTTCGCCGCGGCCTCGATCCCGGGCAGCACGGTGCTCATCGGCATCGGCACGCCGATCACGCCGGTCTCGGCGACGGCGACCTGGGCGGTCTCCAGGCCGAGCGCGTCGGCCGCCCGTTCGGACATCGCCAGGGCGTCAGCAAGGCCCTTCTCGCCGGTCTCGGCGTTGGCGTTACCGGAGTTGACCACCGCGGCGCGGACGTGGGCCTGGTCGACGACGTCGCGGCAGATCCGGACCGGAGCAGCCGCTGAGGCGTTGCGGGTGAGGACCAGCGCCGAGTCGACCCGCTCGGCAGCGCAGGCGAGCAGCCCGACGTCGGTCGCGCCGCCGTTCTTCAGGCCGACGTGCACGCCGCCCGCCCGGAAACCCGGCGCGAGCCCGGCGGGGTCGAGCTCCTCGACCCCCGCGGGGCCCTCGACCCACCGACTGCGAAAGAACCCGCCGCTCACCGATCCCCCCGGTTCCGCTGTTCCTTATGGTCCCCACAGGACCAAAAGGAACAGCTGGGCGAAGGGGCCGGGCTCATTTGAGGCCCTCCGTCTCGTCGAGACCCAGCATCAGGTTCAGGTTCTGGACGCCCTGGCCGGAGGCGCCCTTCCAGATGTTGTCGATCGCACCGAAGGCCAATGCCCGCCCGTGCTCGTCGATGGTCACGTAGACGTGGCACTCGTTGGTGTCCCGCAGGGCACGCAGGTTGGGCGGCCCGTCGAGGACGCGGACGAACGGCTCGGAGGCATAACGCTCGCGGTAGAGGGCCTTGGCGGCGTCCTTGCCCACCGGTTCGGTCAGTTCGGCGAAGCAGGTGGCGAGCTCGCCCTGGTCGAGCGGGACCAGGGCCGGCACGAAGCTCACCGTGGCCTCGCTGCCGAGCGCCGCCAGCTCCTGTTCGATCTCCGGCCGGTGGCGATGCCCCTCGGTCTTGTAGGGGAAGGCGTTCTCGGTCATCGAGGAGAAGTGCACGGTGTCGTCGGTCGACCGACCGTACCCGGAGGTGCCCTGGAAGGCCGCCACCGAGACGTCGGCGACCAGGCCCTCTTCGGCCAGCGGCGCCAGCGCCAGCACCGTGGCGGTCGGATAACAGCCCGGCGTGGCAACGAGGTCGGCACCGCGCAGCTCCTCCCGGTACATCTCGGTCAGCCCGTAGACGCCCGTGCCGAAGAGGTCCGGCGCACCGTGGGTGCCGTACCAGCGCTCGTAGGTCTCCATGTCGCGGAGGCGGAAGTCGGCGGAGAGGTCGACCACCTTGATCCCGGCGGCGCGCAGGGCGGCGTCGGTGGGCGCGGCGGCGCCGTGCGGATAGGCGACGATCGCCGCGTCGATCCCGCCGAGGAAGTCGGCGTCGTCGAGGTGCAGCTCGGTCAGCTCCACCGGCACCCGGTAGCGCGGGTAGAGCTGGTCGATCCGGCTGCCCGCGTCGGAGCGCGAGGTCGCCGCGACGAGCTCGAGCCGCGGGTGGTCCCAGACGATCTTCGCGGCCAGCGCACCGGTGAAGCCGTTGGCGCCGGCGACGAGGACCCGCGCTGCGGGCTCTCCCCTCAGCGGCTGCCTTGGGTCGAGGTCAAGCACGGAGCGTACCCCCGATCTTCGTCAGCTCCGCCTCGATCGAGGCGCGCGCCGCGTCCACCTCCTCGTCGGTGAGGGTGCGGTCGACGGCGCGGAATTCAAGCGCCAGCGCCAGGGACTTCTGGCCCTCGCCGAGCTGCGGCCCTTCGTAGAGATCGAAGACGTCGGCGGCACGCAGCAGCTCTCCCCCACCCGCGAGGGTCGCGGCGCGGACCGTCGCGGCCGAGGTCGCGGCGGGGACGACGACGGCGAGATCCCGCAGCGCCGCCGGGAAGGTGGTGACGTCCTCGAAGGCCTCCTCACCGAGGGTCGCCGCCGCCAGCAAGGGAGCGGCGTCGATTTCGAAGCCGGCCGCGGCGGCGATGTCCCAGGTCCGGCAGACCAGCGGGTGGACCTCGCCCAGCCAGCCGAGCGGCGCGCCGCCGAGCGAGACCGCGGCGCTCCGGCCCGGGTGCAGGAACGGCTCGGAGGTCGGTTCGAAGTCCAGGGACGGGCAACCGAGCGTCGCGGCAAGCGCCTCGAGCACGCCCTTCAGGGCGAAGAAGTCGACGGGGTGCCCGCCGCCCCGCCAGGAGCGCGGCACCAGCGGCCCGACCGCGAGCGCACCGTACCGGTGCGGCTCGGTGACCGGGGCCGGCGTGTCGCCGGGGAAGTCACCCGCCAGGGGACCGCCCTCCGCCGGCGGCGCGCCCCGCAGGTAGACCGCGCCGGCCTCGAAGAGCGCCACCGCCTCGGCGCCCCGCGCGAGGTTCCGCGCCGCCACGTCCAGCAGCGAGCCGAGCAGGGTCGTCCGCATCGCCGCGCCCTCGTCGGAGAGCGGGTTGGCGACCAGGACCGGGTTGGCCCGCGGGTCGGGCTCCTCGATCCGCAGGCGCCCCGCCTCGCCCCGGTTGTTGAAGCTCCAGCCGACGATCTGGTCGAAGCCGAGGTCGCGCAGCTCGTCCTCGGCCCGGCGCCGCAGTCGCTGCGTGCGGTTCAGGCGACCGACCTTGCCGGCGCCGACGCTCGGCAGCGTCGTCGGCAGGTGCCGGTCGAAGCCGTGGAGCCGCCCGACCTCCTCGATCAGGTCGATCTCCCGGGTCACGTCGTAATAACGGTCGGCGGGCACGGTCACCTCGAGGTCGGAGCCGTCGACCCGGACGCCGAAACCGAGGCGCTCCAGGGAGGCGACCTGGTCGGCCTGCGGGATCTCCATGCCGAGGATGCCGGTGACGCGGGCGCCGCGCAACCGCAGGATGCGGGGCTCCGGCGCCGGCGCGGCGACGTCGATCGTCCCCGGCACCATGGTCGCGCCGCAGAGCTCGACCAGGAGCTTCGAGGCGACGGCCTGGGCCCGCATCGTCAGATCGGGATGGAGTTGCTTCTCGAAGCGCGACGAGGCCTCCGAGCGCAGCGAGAGCCGACGCGAGGTCTGCAGGATGTTCGGCCCGTTCCAGTTCGCGGACTCGAGCAGCAGGTTCGTCGTCGCGTCGGAGACCTCGGAGACCTGCCCGCCCATCAGCCCGGCGATGCCGCTGGGCCGATCGCGATCACAGACCAGCACCGTGTCGGTGTCGAGCTCCCGCTCGACGTCGTCCAGGGTCGTCATCTTCTCCCCGGCCCGGGCGGTGCGGACGATCAGCTCGCCACCGGGGACCTTGTCGAGGTCGTAGGCGTGGAGCGGCTGGGCGGTGAGCAGCATCACGTAGTTGGTGATGTCGACGACGTTGGAGATCGGCCGCTGGCCGGCGGCGGCGAGGCGCTCCCGCAGCCAGAGTGGCGAGGGGCCGATCTTGACGTCCCGGAAGACGCGGGCGGTGAAGCGCGGGCAGAGGTCGGGGACCTCGACCGTGACCTTGGCGAAGTCCGCGGCGTTGCCGGGGGCCGTGGCGGGCGCGTCGTCGGTCCAGGGGTCGGCGCCGAGCGGCGCGCCGGTCACCGCGTGGACCTCGCGCGCCACCCCATGGACCCCGAAGCAATCGCTGCGGTTCGGCGTGACCTCGATCTCCAACACCGGCTCGGCCAGCGGGACGATCTCGGCCAGCGGCGTGCCCGCGGCGAGCGCGTCATCGAGCACCATGATCCCGTCGTGGTCGTCGCCGACCTCGATCTCGTCGGCGGCGAGGATCATCCCTTCCGAGGCGACCCCGCGGAGCTTGGCCTTGCGCAGCTTCTCGCCGCCCGGCATCCGCGCGCCGGGGAGTGCCACGGCGACGGTCTGCCCGGCGCCGACGTTGGGGGCACCGCAGACGATCGTGCGCGGGTCGTTCTCGCCGACGTCGACGGTGCAGACGCGCAGCCGGTCGGCGTCGGGGTGCTGGACGGCCTCGGTCACCTTGCCGATCACGAAGTTGTCGGGCGCGGGCGGGCCGACGACGTCGATCCGCTCGACCTCGGTGCCGGTCATCACCAGCCGGTCGGCCAGCTCCTCGATCGGCATGCCGGGGTCGCAGTACTCGCGCAGCCAGGTGTAGGGAACCCGCATCAGTCGCTCCTCGTCGTCAGCAGGTTCATGCGAACTGCTCCAGCATCCGCACGTCGTTGTCGAAGAAGCGGCGCAGATCGGGGACGGAGTGGCGCAGCATCGCCACCCGCTCGATCCCGAGGCCGAAGGCGAAGCCCTGGACGCGCTCGGCGTCGTAGCCGTTCTCGGCGACGAATCCGAGCACGTTCGGGTCGACCATCCCGGCCCCGAGGATCTCGATCCAGCCCTGCCCCTTGCAGAGGTTGCAGCGGCTGCCGTCGGCGAGGACGCCGGTGCCCTCGCACTGGAAGCAGGAGACGTCGACCTCGACGCTCGGCTCGGTGAAGGGGAAGTAGTGCGGCCGCAGGCGCACCTCGCGGGTGTCGCCGAAGAGCGCCCGGGACATCGCCAGAAGCGTGCCCTGCAGGTCCGCGAGGGTCAGCCCCTCGGCGATCGCCAACCCCTCCATCTGGTGGAACATCGGGCTGTGGGTGGCGTCGGAGTCGCGCCGATAGACCTTGCCGGGGATGACGATGAAGATCGGCGGGGCCTGGGTCTCCATCGCCCGGATCTGCATCGGCGAGGTGTGGGTGCGCAGCAGCACGTCGGGGTGCGACTGGATGTAGAAGGTGTCCTGGAGCTGGCGGGCGGGGTGGCCGACCGGATGGTTCAGCGCGGTGAAGTTGTAGTAGTCGTGCTCGATCTCCGGGCCTTCGGCGACCTCGTAACCGAGCCCGACCATGATGTCCTCGATCAGCCGCGTCGTGCGGGTGATCAGGTGCTGGTGGCCGACCGGACGCGGCGGCGCGCCGGGCATCGTCACGTCGACCCGGTCGGCGACGAGTCTGGCCTCGAGCTCGGCGGCGCCCGCCCGCTCGGCGCCCGCGGCGATCAGCGCCTCGAGCTCCTTGCGGGCCTTGTTGGCGGAGCCGCCGACCGGGCCGCGTTCCTCCGGCGGCAGCTGGGCGATCCCGCGCAGGATCTGGGTCAGCTCCGCTTTGCGCCCGAGGTACTTGACCCGCAACTCCTCCAGCGCAGCGGTCGAGGAGGCGCCTGAGATCGCCCCCGTGGCCTCGGCCCGGATCTTCTCGATCTGCTCAAGCATGCTCGTGGACCTCGCTCATCCGCGCGCACGCTACAGCCGCCGCGGCGGCGACGTTCAGTGACTCGGCCCCTCCGCGCAGCGGGATCGTCGCGCTCGCCGCGCAGGCGGCCACCACCTCTGGCCGCAATCCGTCCCGCTCGGCACCCAGGCAGAGGGTCGCGGCACCGGCCAGCGCCGCGAGCCCGTCGCCTCCGTGGGCGAGGAGGGCGACGCGCGGCTCCGGCGTCGCCTCGACCCCGGCCACGCTCACCGGCGGCCGGGCGAACAAGGATCCCATGCTGGCCCGGGTCGCCTTCGGACCGAAGGGGTCGGCGCAGCCGGGGCCGAGCGCGACAGTCGCGTCGAGGAGCGCGTGGGCGGTGCGGACGATCGTGCCGACGTTGCCGGGATCGCCGACCCCGTCGAGGTAGACGCAGGGCGCCGCGAGCGGGGCGTCCGTGGGACGGTCCCAGACCGCGAGCGCCCGGGTCCCGGAGCCCAGCGAGGAGACCGACGCAAGCAACTCCGGCGCGACCTCGTCGAAGTTCGCCACGCCGCCGCCGCGGTCGTCCTTCGGCCCGTCCGGCGGGCCGAAGGACGACCGCCCCCCGTCGGCCCGGGTAAGGGACGACCGCGGGGCGGCCGCCACGAGGGCGAACCGCGGTTTCGCGCCCGCCGCGAGCCCCGCCGCGAGCAGGTCCTCGCCCTCGGTCACGAACAGGCCCTCCCGCTCGCGGTGCTTGCGCTCCCGCAGCTTGCGGACCAGCTTCAGCTTCTCGTTGTCTTTGCTTTCGATCATTCGCTCACCAGAAAAGTCCTCAAACGAAAACGGGCCGCAAATTTTGCGGCCCGCCCGGAAGAGTCAGAAGTGTCAGCCTGCGCTCAGGCGGCCGCACCCTCCCGGGCTATCTCCACGAATCGGCGGAACCCCTCCGGGTCCGAGACGGCGATCTCGGCCAGCATCTTGCGGTTCACCTCGACCTCGGCCTTGTTCAGGCCGTTCATCAGTTCGGAGTAGCTCATGCCCTCCAGCCGCGCGGCGGCGTTGATCCGGGTGATCCAGAGCCGGCGGAAGGTCCGCTTCTTGTTGCGCCGATCGCGGTAGGCGTACATGCCCGACCGCTGCACCTGCTCTTTGGCGAACCGGTAGGAAGAATGCTTACGCCCGAAGTAGCCCTTGGCTTCTTTCAGGACCTTGCGGCGCTTCTTGCGCGCGTGGACGCTGCGCTTGACGCGACTCACTTGCCGCCTCCGAGGAGCTGCCGGACGTTCGGCACGTCGACTTTGGCGATCTCTGCGGGCCTCGCCATGTTCCGCTTACGCTTCGGCGACTTTTTCTCCAGGATGTGGCTGGAGTACGCGTGACGTCCTCGGATCTTCCCGGTGGCGGACTTCTTGAAGCGCTTCTTGGCGCCCGAGTGAGTTTTCATCTTCGGCATACGGGTCCGACATTGAAGCAGAAGCGGGCCACTGGGTAGGGTCACGCCTCGATGCGCATCCTCTACGTCGTCGGCACCCGTCCCAACTTCGTCAAGACCGCGCCCGTGATCTCGGCGATGCGAAGCCGTTTGGTCGACAGCAGGCACGTCATCGTCCACACCGGCCAACATTACGACCGGCTGATGTCGGAGGTCTTCCTCGAGGAGCTCGGCGTGCCCGCCCCGGACCACATGCTCGAAGTCGGCTCGGGCACCCACGCCCAGCAGACCGCCCGCACGATGGAGCGGCTGGAGCCGGTGATCGAGGCCGAGCGGCCCGACCTGCTGGTCGTCCCCGGCGACGTCAACTCGACCCTGGCGGCGGTCTTGACCGCGGTGAAGATGGGGGTGCCGGTCGCCCACGTCGAGTCGGGGCTGCGCAGCTTCGACCTCTCGATGCCGGAGGAGGTCAACCGGATCGTCGCCGACCGCTTCGGCTCCCACCTCTTCCTCCACTCCGAGGAGGCGATCGGCAACCTGCGCGCCGAAGGGATCGCGCCGGAACGCATGCACTTCGTCGGCAACACGATGATCGACACGCTGGTCGCGCTGGAGGACCGGATCGCCGCGGCGGGCGCGGCGGCGAAGCTCGGCCTCTCCCCCGGCTCCTACCTCCTCGTCACCCTGCACCGCCCGGCGCTGGTCGACGGCCCGCTCCTGGCCGAGACGGTCGCCCACCTCGCCCACCTGGCCCGCGACATGCCGGTCGTCTTCCCCGTCCACCCGCGGACCCGCAAGATGATGGAGGCCCTGCCCGACTGGTCCCCGCCCCCCGGGCTGATGCTGACCGAGCCCTGTGGCTATCTCGACTTCCTTTCGCTGGAGACCGACGCCCGCGCCGTCCTCACCGACTCGGGCGGCATCCAGGAGGAGACGACCTACCTGGGCGTCCCCTGCTTCACCCTGCGCGCCAACACCGAGCGCCCGGTGACCGTGGACCTCGGCACCAACACCCTGCTCGGCCTCGACCCCGGCGCGATCGCCGAGATCCCCGCCGTCCTCGCCGACCGCTCCGCCGAGCGCCCCGCGCCTCCTCCTCTCTGGGACGGCCACGCCGCCGAGCGCATCGCCGACATCCTCTCCCCGCCCGACCCGGAAATGCTTACGGCCTAGGGGTTGATCCCGCAGGCTCGGGGCGCGGGGGGAGCCGGCACGCGGAGAGGATGCGACCTCGGCCGGCCGACGCCCCAGAAGGGATGGGGGCCCTGAAGCTGTCGCCCGTGGGGGAAGGGATGCGGCCTCCCCGAGCTGTCGCCCGGGGAAGAGCCTTGGCCCCTCGAGCTGTCGCCCGTGAGGGCAAGGCCCCCGGCCCCCTCAAGCTGTCGCCCCTTGCGGAAAGGGATGCGGCCGTCTCGTCCACGGCCCTGGCAGGCTGTGGCCGTGGCCGAGACGGCCGGGGGTACGGGGAGCGGGCGGCGGGAAGCACGGAAGGCCCCCGGGAGGGTGCGGGCGGATCCCTCACGCGAGGGACACGGCGCTCCCACGGACCCCCCGATCCCGGCGTCCGGGGGCCGGAGGGTGCGACCGTTCCGTGACGGGACCGTCACGGAAAGAGGGATCCCGTCACGGAGACGTAGGGAACTCCACGCCTCCTCCGGTGTTGTCCAACGCTCACGGACGCGTTCCGTACTTTGACCCTGCCATGGCAGGGTCAAAGTACGGAACGCGTTCCCGGGCCTTCTTTCCGGGCCCGGGAACGGACCGAAGGGTCCCGGGAGGGTGACGTTCCCGGCGTCTTAGTGATCGATCGGGGCGGGGTGTGGCCGCTCCCGCACGGACCCGTCACGGAAGTCCGACCTCCTCCCGTCTCTGTGTCTCCCCCCAATCCCTGTCCCCCCTTTTTTCACGACCTCCTCCCGTCTCTGCGTCGTCTTCCTCACGACCCCTCCCGTCCCGGGCGCCTCATGGCGCTCACAGCCTGCCAGGAGCGCCATGAGGCGCCCGGGACGCAGCTCGGACGGGCGCAGGGGTCGGGGTCGCGCGGCGACGCACCCCCGGACGCATCTCGGACGGGTACGGGGGCCGCGGGTCGGGGTCGGGCAGCCACGCACCCCGCGGCGCAACTCGGACGGACGCACGGGCCGCGGGTCGCGCCGCACCTCTGACGCGCCGCATCTCGGACGGGCGCCGGGCCGGGGTCGGGCCGTCCCTTACCCGCCCCCGCCGCCCCACCCACCTATAGGGCGCGGCCGAGGATCAGCTTGGTGGTGGTCGCTGTGCCGCCGCCCTTCGGCGCCAGGCGCAGGGTCACGGTCGCCTTCGCGTGCTTGCGCAGGAGCTTCTTGCCCCTTGCGTTCAGGCTGACCTTCACCGTCCCCTTCGCCCCCGCCGCGAGCTTGTAGGCGGCACCGCCGTAGACGACGGCCTTGCCCTTGCCGCCGGCGGCCGAGGCCGCTGCGGTCGGCGCCAGCAGCGAGAGGCGGCCTTCGCAGGCGACATCGGCGCCACAGATCAGGCGGACCAGCGCGTCGCCCCCCTGCACGGGAGCCTGATTGGCGGCCGGCCGCGGGACGGGCGCACCTCCCGTCCCGCCTCCGGGCCCCTTCGGCGCGGGCGTCGGCCCCGTCGGCCCAGGCTGGGGCGCGGGGGTCGGTCCTCCGGGCGCGGCACCCGGCGTGCAGGTGACGTCACCGGCGGCGCAGAACGTCCAGCGCACCAGCAGTTCGATCCCCGGCACGCCTTCCTGGATTTCGTGCCTCCCGCCTTTGGAGTCGTTGGCGATGCGTCCCAATCGCGGGTAGAACGCCCCGGCCATCGGATCCCCGTCCGGGATCGAGAGCACGTTGGACGGTCCGACCACCCGTAGCGGCAGCGAACCACCGTCGTTTTCGGCGCTGACCGAGACCAGGTCGACCCCCAGCACCCCTTCTTTGGTGTTGCGTTCGACCGGGATGTCGAGCGGCAGCGTGGTGATCGCGTTGGGGGCCAGCTGGAACGGCCCGGTGTCGCTGACGAAGAAGCAGCAGGCGCTCCCCATGCCCGGCTGGGCCAGCTGGCTGAAGATCGTGATCGAGATCGGCGAGGGATTCGCCCCGGAAAGCACTTCGGCGCCGACGATGCGGCCGTCGCTCGGCACGCTCCGGGTCCGCGGATCGCTGCCCGAGTTCAACCCCCAGACCCCTGCCTGACTCCAGGTGCAGCCACCGGGTTCGTTGTTGGCGAACAGGCCGAAGTTGCCGGAGTAGTCGTAGAGCGACGGCTTCGCGTTGCAGCCGAACGCCCCGGCCGGTCCCGCCGCGAGCGAGCTACCGAACTGGGTGGCAGCCGCGCCCGCCCCGACGGGCGCAAGGAGCAGGGCGACGAGGGCGGAGGCGAGGATCAGCGGCGCGAGCACGCGCGTGCAGCGGGCGGACACCGCTCGATTGTGAGCCGCGATCCGCGCGAGCGAAAGAGCCTCCGCCGGGGTACGGGTGGAATTCCCCCAGTTCGGCGGCGTCGGGCATGGCGAGTGCCGACGGCGCCGGACGCTCGCTGAATCAGAGGCGTCCTGGCGCCCTCAACTCAGCGAGCGAGGGCCCAATCCGTGGCCGGTACGCCCCAACCCCTCCCGCGCTCGTCGGGCGCGTCTAACCCTGGGGGCTGGTGCCGTCGGCCTCGGCCGCGTCGGGGACGGTCGCCGCCCCCTCGGCCGCGCGGGCCTCTTTGCTCGGGGCGAGCAGCATGCTCATGTTGCGGCCTTCCTGCAACGGCGCCGACTCGATCGTCGCCAGGCCGCCGAGGTCCTCGAAGAGTTTCTGCAGCAGATCGCGACCGCGCTCCGGGTGGGCCTGCTCACGGCCGCGGAACATGATCGTGATTTTGACCTTGTCGCCGTGCTTGAGGAAACGCTCGACGTGGCCTTTCTTGGTGTTGTAGTCGTTCTCCGCGATCTTCGGCCGCAGCTTGATTTCGCGGATGTTGACCTGCTGCTGGTGCTTGCGCGCCTGCTTCTGCTTCTGCTCCTGCTCGTATTTGTACTTCGAGTAGTCGAGCATCCGGGTGACCGGCGGCTTCGAGTTCGGCGCGACCTCGACCAGGTCGAGGTCGGCGGCCTGGGCGCGGCGCAGCGCCTCGGGCGTGTCGACGATCCCGAGCTGCTCTCCGTCGGCCCCGATCAGGCGCACCTGAGGGACGCGGATCCGCTCGTTGATCCTCGTCGTGTCGCGCTCTGGAGGGCGCCGATCGAACCTACGCGGGACCGGCACTAGTGAGAGTGGAGTTGCTTCAAGAGGACGAGGCTTCGAATCGTGGGCACGGGGCGCTCAGCGGCCACGGAGAAAGTTTGCGGTACCCACAGTCAAGTTCCGAGGAGTATAGACACTGACGGGCGCCTGGCAAGCCGCGCCGCTCATGTTCCGGCCGTCTCCCGCTCGATCCGCGCGGCGAAGTCGGCCACGCTCATCTCCCCCAGGTCACCGTCGGCGTGCGAGCGCACCGCCACCGCGCCGTTCTCCTGCTCGCGGTCGCCGACCACCAGCATGTAGGGATAACGGCCCAGCGAGGCATCGCGGATCTTGCGGCCGATCGACTCCGAGCGATCGTCGATCGCGACCCGGACGCCGCGATCGCGGAGCTCGTCGTGGGCGCCCCGCCCGTAATCGTTGTGGCGGTCGGAGATCGGCAGGACCACGGCCTGCACCGGTGCCAGCCAGGTCGGGAAGCGGCCCGCGTGGTGCTCGATCAGGATCCCGGCGAAGCGCTCCATCGAGCCGAGCAGCGCGCGGTGGATCATCACCGGCCGGTGCGCGCCGTCGTCGGCGCCGGTGTAGGTGAGATCGAAGCGCTCCGGCATCTGGAAGTCGAGCTGACAGGTCCCGCACTGCCAGGAGCGGCCGAGCGCGTCGGTGACGTGGAAGTCGATCTTCGGCCCGTAGAAGGCGCCGTCGCCGGGGTTCAGCTCGTACTCGCGGCCCTGGCTGTCGAGCGCCTCTGCGAGCGCCGCTTCGGCCTTATGCCACTGCTCCTCGGTCCCCATCGACTTGTCGGGGCGGGTGGAGAGCTCGACTTTCACGTCGTCGAAGCCGAAGCGCGCGTAGAGCTCGTCGATCGCCTCGCAGATCGAGGCCACCTCGGCGGTGATCTGGTCCTCGGTGCAGTAGACGTGGGCATCGTCCTGGGTGAAGGCGCGGACGCGGAGGAGGCCGTGGAGGACGCCCTCGCGCTCGTTGCGGCTGACCCGACCGAACTCGGCGAGCCGCAGCGGCAGCTCCCGGTAGGAGTGGCGGTCGGAGCCGTAGACGAGGCAGGCGCCAGGACAGTTCATCGGCCGCAGCGCATAACGGCGGTCGTCGTCCTGCATGAAGTACATCTCGTCCTTGTAGTTGTCCCAGTGGCCGGAGCGGTGCCAGAGGCCCTCGTCGAGCACCTGCGGCGTCGCGATCTCCTTGTAGTCGCGCTTGCGCAGCTGCTCGCGGACCTGGCCTTCGATCAGACGCAGGAGCGTCGTGCCGTTGGGCAGCCAGAACGGCATGCCGGGCGCCTCGGGACGGAGCATGAAGAGGTCGAGCTCGGGACCGAGCCGGCGGTGGTCGCGCGCTTCGGCCTCGGCGATCCGCTCGAGGTGGGCCTCCAGGTCCTTCTTCGAGAAGAAGGCGGTGCCGTAGATGCGGGTCAGCTGCTCGCGGTGCTCGTCGCCGCGCCAGTAGGCGCCCGCGACCGAGCTCAGCTTGATCGCCTTGATCCGGTTGGTGGACGGCGAGTGCGGGCCGCGACAGAGGTCCTCGAAGTCCCCGTTGCGGTAGAGGGAGACGGTCTCGACGCCTTCGTCGGTGACCAGGTCCTCGATCAGCTCGACCTTGAAGCCCTGGTCCTGCGCGCGGAAGAGGTCGAGCGCCTCGGCGACCGGGACGTCGCGGCGGGAGAAGTGCTCGTCGGCGGCGATGTGCTTCTGCATCGCCTTCTCGATCTTCGGCAGGTCCTCCTCCGTGATCCGGACCCCGTCGGGGAACTCGAAGTCGTAGTAGAAGCCCGAGTCGATCGGCGGGCCGATCGTCACCTTGGTGCCGGGGTAGAGCTCGGTGACGGCCTCGGCCATCACGTGGGCGGCGTCGTGGCGGATCAGCTCCAGCGCCTCGGGGTCACGGTCGGTGACGATCGCCACCTCCGCCCCGTCCTCCGGCAGCGGCGCGTCGAGGTCACGCAGGGCACCGTCGACCTTGATCGCCAGCGCCGCCTTCGCCAGCCCCGGTCCGATCGCCGCCGCGGCGTCGGCACCGGTCGCGCCGGCGGCCAGCTCCAGCGGCTTCCCGTCAGGGAGCTTGACGACGAGCTTGTCGGTTGCGGCCTCCACGAGAGGCCATGGTACGGGGCCTCAGCGCGCGGGGCCCTGCCGGGCCTGGCGTTCGGCGATCAGCGGGCAGACGCTCTGCTTCGCGACCGGCCCCTTCACTTCCCAGAGGACGTACGGCGGGATCGCCTTGCGCGGCCGCAGCCCCTTGAAGGGCGGCTTGTGCCGCGAGCCCTGGACGATCACGTAACGGACCCCGGTCGGGATCCTGCCCCCGACTTCCTCGCGGGTCGCGATGCAGACCCGCCCGCCGCGCAATTCCCAGGCGAGGTAGTTGCTGCCGTGATCGTCTTCCAGCAGTTCGGGCGAGGCGAGAGCCAGGGTCGAGCCGCCCGCGACCAGCGGCCGCATCGCGGCGAGCGCGGGCGAGTAGGTCCCCGGGCCGACCGGCGCGTTGGCCAGGGCGAGCGCCGAGCAGAGTCCGGCCACGGCGGCGAAGACGACGAACGCGGCGGCGGCGAGGCGCCCACCGCGGTCCTCCCCGGCGAGGCCCGACCGGCCCCCTCCCGCGGCGGCCCCCCCTCCCCCAGCTGTTCCTTTTGGTCCCCTGGGGACCAAAAGGAACAGCTGGGGGCGGTGCGTGAGGGGCAGGAGGATCGTCAGCGCGCAGAGCGGGGCGGCGATCTCGATCGCCTTGGCGGCGGTGTAGGCGGTGCCGCCGACGCGGGCGGCGAGGTAGGCGACCGCGGCGACGAAGAGGCCGGAGAGGATCACCGTCTCGCGACCCCGCCAACAGCGCCAGATGCCATAGATGAGGAGCACGGCGGCGAAGGCGGCGCCGAGGTAGTAGGCGACCGCGGGGACGGCCCCGTCGCCGGGCGCGAGGCGGAAGTCCCCCGATGGCCAGATCCCCAGCGCCGCGAACGGCGAGACCTGCCCGAAGAGATTGCCGAGCCCGGGGCCGTTGGGGTTGAAGGTTTCGAACTTCTGGAAGTCGATCATCCGCCCGATCTCGGGGGCGACCAGGACGACGAGGACCCCGACGGAGAGCAAGGCCGATCGCGTGAGCTCCCGGCTCGGTCGCCGCCGCAGGATCAGCTCGACCGCAGCACAGACGACCACGGTGCCGAGCAGCCAGAGCAGCCCCGGGAAGCTGTAGGTGTAGACGGCCCCCACCGCGATCAGGGCGGCGGGGACGAAGCGGAGCGGCGAGTCGGACGGCTCGCGCGCGCTCTCGCGCAGGAAGAGCACGAAACCGAGGAGAAAGAACGCCAGCATCACCTCCTTGAAGGCGCCCTGGGCGAAGTACGAGACGAAGACGTAGGCGAGGCCGACGAGGAGCGCGGCGGCGGTGCGGGGCAACGCGCGCAGATCGCGGAAGGCGGCGAGCGCGGTCAACGGCGCCAACACCGCCACCGCCACCGTCAGCCCGCTGAAGCCCTTGACCAGGTCGACGTGGAGGCCCTTGTCGAGGGCGACCACGATCGCGTGCGGGCCGAGCGGGTAGCCCTGGCGGATCAGCTGGCCGGAGTGGCCGTGGGCGAGCTGGTCGGCGGCCAGCAGGTGTTGGGACATGTCCGGGTTGAAGCTGGTGCCGAGGATGCCGAAGTGGCCTTCGACGATGAACGGCAGCGAGGCGCCGAGCGCCGCGAGGACGAAGACCGGCCAGCCCTGGGCGAACGGCTGGCGCCAGCCGCCGCGCCCCTGGAGGTAGCCGAGCGAGGCGGCGAGCAGCACCAGCACGACGATCGCCGAGATCGAGCCGTGGCCGGGCAGCCGCACCGTCGCCCAGCAGACGGCGCAGAGGACCGCCAGGCCGACCGGGGCCGCCGTCCACGACCAGCCGGACCGCCCGCAGAGGGCGACCGCCGCCTGCCCGATCGCCAGCGAGGCGACGCACACGGCGAGGGCGGCTGCGTAGGTCCCGATCACGAACCAGCGAGCCTAGACTCTGAAGATGATGGCGTTCGCCCCGCCCGCCCGCCACCTGCTGCGCGCCAAGGACCTCGCCGACGCCCGCTATGCGGAGCCGCTCGGGGTCGAGGAGATGGCCGCCGCGGCGGGCCTCTCGCGCGCCCACTTCAGCCGCGAGTTCCGCCGCGCCTTCGGCGAGTCCCCGCACTCCTACCTGCTCACCCGCCGGCTCGAGCGCGCCGCCGCGCTCCTGCGCAATACCGACCGCTCGGTCGCCGAGATCTGCCTCGACGTCGGCCTCACCAGCGTCGGCTCATTCACGACGAGCTTCAAACGGAACTTCGGCAAGACGCCGACGGCGTACCGCGCGTCGTTCCCGCCCGCCTCCGCCCAGGCGATCCTCCCCGGTTGCGTCGTCCGCGCCTACGCCCGCCCGCGAAAGCGCACGTTTCGAGAAGACAGCCCGCCGACGGGTTCCTAGAGTCGACCCACAGTCGATTTCGCAACCAACGACAGGAGGACGAGATGAAGATTGCCACCACTCAGTTGTGGGTCCACGACCAGGAGGAGGCGCTGAAGTTCTGGACCGAGAAGGTCGGCTTCGAGGTACGCACCGACGTGACGATGCCCGAGCTGGGTGACTTCCGCTGGCTGACGGTGAGCCCGCCCGGACAAGAGGACGTGGCGATCGTGCTGATGGCGATTCCCGGCGAGCCGATGATCGACCCGGCGACCCAGCAGCAGATCCGCGATCTCGCCGCGAAGGGCTTCGCGGGCACCGTCTTCCTCGCCACCGACGACTGCCGCGCCGATTACGAGCGGCTCGTAGCCAACGGGGTCGAGTTCTCCGAAGCGCCGGAAGAGCGGCCCTACGGGATCGACGCCGGCTTCCGCGATCCATCAGGGAACGCGATCAGGCTGACCCAGGTGTCGCTGACCTTCGCGTCCTGAGGGAGGCGGGGCGAACCCGTCGGCGACGCGGGAGGGCGGTCTCGGGACGGGATCGCCCGCCCGCGTCCCGGGGCGGTCCCAGGGCGGGCCGCCGGCCCGCGTCCCGGGGCGGTCTCGGGATGGGATCGCCCGCCCGCGTCCCGGGGCGGTCGCAAGACGGGGCCGCCGGCCCGCGTCCCTACTGCCCGGCCTTTTCCAGCGCTTCTTTCACCGCCTTTTCGGCGGCTTTGATCTGGTTCTGCGCCGCTTTGCCGGCGCTTTTCTGCAGTCTCTTCAACTGCCGCTGGAGTTTCTTCTTCTCCGCCTTGGAGAGGCCCTTGCGCTGCAACTGTTTGTTGATCCGCTGAAGCTGCCGCTGGGCTTTCGCGGCGGCCGGGTTGACCGTCCCCCCACCCGGGAGGCCGGCGCCACCGTTGTCCGAGCCGCCGGACACGAGCAGCGCGATCACCACGATCACCAGCACGATCCCGCCGAGGACCATGCCGACGGCTTTGACCCCGCGGCCCCGGATCGATTCGCGCAGCTTCACCAGGTCCCGCGGCGGCTTCCCTTCCCGCGAGGCGTCGCCCTCACCGGCACCCGTCGCGGCGGCGGCGCTCTCGGCGGTGTGGACGTGTTCGGTCCACTGCTCGCCGTCCCACCAGCGCAGCCCTTCACCGCTTGGATCGTCGTACCAGCCGGCCGGAATCCCCGACCCGCCCGGCGTGTCGGTCGAGCTCACGCGGCGATTATGGCGATTCGGCCTTCGGAATTTGTGAACACCGTCGTTACAACTCTTTCATCACCCGGTCCGCCCCGCCCCGAGCGCCGCATCGTCCACCCGTCCATTGCCCCACGGCCTCGCGCCCCGCGCGCTTGCCGACGCCCGACCCCGATGCGATCCTCTGCCCGTCTCTTCCCCGAAGGCGCCGCGGAGGGCGCAGCACGTGACCGCAATCGAAGTCGACGCTCCCGGGCTGCTGGAGCGGGAGCAGGAGATCGGCCGCATCGACGCGGCGCTGGCGGCGGTCGCGACCGGGACCGGAGGGGCGCTGACGATCGAGGGCGCCGCCGGGATCGGCAAGTCGCGCCTCCTCGTCCACGCCGCGGAGGCGGCGCCGCGAACCGAAGTCGCGGTCCTCGCGGCGCGCGGGCGCGAGCTGGAGACCGGCTTCGCGTTCGGCGTCGTCCGCCAGCTGCTCGAGCGCACGATCCGCACGGCCGCTCCCGACCGCCGCGCCGGCCTACTCTCCGGCGCCGCCGCGCTGGCGACCCCGGTGCTCCTCCCGGAGGAGGCCTCACCGAGCACCGAGGACGGCGGCTTCCCGCTCCTCCACGGCCTTTACTGGACCCTCGCGAACCTTGCCGACGAGGGGCCGCTGCTGCTCTGCGTCGACGATCTCCACTGGGCCGACGCCGCATCGCGCGACTTCCTCGGCTTCCTCGCCCCACGCCTGGGCGAGCTGCCGGTCCTGCTCCTGGCGACCACGCGGCCCAGCGACCCCGAGGGCGGCGGGGCGCCGCCGATCGACCGCGACTCGGCGCCGCTCCGGCCGCGCCCGCTCAGCACCGCCGCCGTCGCCGACCTGATCGCCGCGCGCCTCGACCGTGAGGTGGACGCGGAGTTCGCCGCCGCCTGCCGCGTCGTCACCGGCGGCAACCCGTTCCTGCTGCGCGAGCTGATCGGCGAGCTGGCGAGCGCCCGGATCGAGCCGGTCGCCGAGTCGGTCCCCCGGGTCGAGGGCCTCGGTCCGGAGGCGGTCGGGCGGGTCGTCCTCGGTGACCTCGCCGGGCTGAGCGAGGTGGCGACGCCGCTGGCGCGGGCCACCGCGGTGCTCGAGACCGCTCGCCTGGAGGACGCCGCCTCGCTCGCCGGGGTGCCCGCCGCGGCCGCCCGCCCGGCCGCCGACGAGCTCGCTGCGGCAGGGGTCCTCGCCGGCGGCATGCTGCTGCAGTTCCGCCACGCCCTGGTCCGCAACGCCATCTACAGCGACATCCCCGCCCAGGCGCGGTCCCAGCTCCACCGCCGCGCGGCCACCCTGCTCCGCGACGATCCGGCGGGGCCGGCGGCGGCCGCCGCGCACCTGCTGCGTGCCGCCCCCGGCGCGGATCGCGAGGCCGCCGAGCTCCTGCACGCCGCGGGCCTCGACGCCCTGCGCCGCGGCAGCCCGGCGGCGGCGGCCGGTTACCTGCGTCGGGCCGCCGCCGAGCCGCCGCCCGCCGCCCGCCGCGGCGAGGTCCTCCGCGCCCTCGCCCGGGCCGAGTCCTACGCCGGCTCCCCGGGCGCGATCGAGCGCTACGAGGAGGCGATCCCACTGCTCGAGGAGGTCGCCGAGCGCTGCGAGGCGACCCGCGAACTGGCAGCCCTCTACGCGATGGAGAACGGCGCGGCCCCACAGGCGCGGGCGGTAGAGGCGCTCGAGAACGTACTCGCGGACCTCGATGAAGAGGACGAGGTCGAGCGGGTGGCGCTCGAGTGCGACCTCGTCTGCTTCGCCCGCATCGGGGTCGGGGTTGACGCCACGGTCGAGTCGCACGTGCGGCGCCTGCGCGCGCTCGCCGACTCCGGCTGGCGGCGCGACTCCAGGATCGGCCGGCGGGTGCTGGTCCGCGCCGCCTACGACGCCGCGATCGCCTGCGAGCCCCTGGCGGACGTCCGTGCCCTTCTCGACCCGGCCCTGGACGACGGCCGCTGGCTCGAGTTCGAACCGATCGAGTCGGCCCACTCGCCGATCGCCGCGTTCACCCTGATGGCGGGCGACGACTACGACGCCGCCGAGGCACTCCTCACCGAGGCGATCGCGGCTTCACAGAAGCGTGGCTCGGCGATCGGCTACGCGCAGGCTTCGTGCTACCGGTCGATGGTGGCCCTGCGGCGCGGCGCGCTCGCCGAGGCGGAGCCCGACGCCCGGACCGGCATCGAGGCGGCCGGCGGCCTGACCGAGGCGACCCCGTTGCTGGTCGCCTGCCTCGCCGACACGCTGCTCGAGCAGGGGCGACTCGCGGAGGCCGAGGCGACCCTCGCCGCCGACGGATTCGCCGAGGGGGTCGGCGAGACCCACTTCTTCCTCCACCTGCTGGAGCTACGGGGCCGACTGCGGCTGGCCGCGGGAGAAGCCGAGCGGGCGCTCGAAGACCTCGACGAGGCGGTGCGGGTGCAGCGCCTGCTCGCGCTCGAGAACCCGGCGCTGATCTCGGCCGGTTCGACCGCGGCCCGCGCCTACCTGGCGCTGGGCGATCGCGAGACCGCGCGGGCGCTGGCCGCCGAGGAGCTCGGCCTGGCCCGGCGCTTCGGCGCGCGGCGGGCGATCGGGGTGGCGCTCTCGGTGCTCGGCCTCGCCGCCGGGGGCGAGGCTGGAATCGAGCTGATGCGTGAGGCGGTGGCGGCGCTGGCCGGCTCGGGGGCGGCGCTGCAGCACGCCCGCGCCGAGATCGAGCTGGGAGCGGCGCTGCGCCGTGCCGGCGCCCGCCGCGAGGCGCGCAAGCACCTCGAGCGCGGCCTCGACGGAGCCGAGAGGTGTGGCGCCGCGCCACTGGTCGAGCGCGCCCGCGAGGAGCTGCTGGCCAGTGGTGCCCGCCCGCGGCGCGCCCGGCTCAACGGCCTCGACTCGCTGACCGCGAGCGAGCGGCGGGTTGCCCAGATGGCCGCGGCGGGCCTCAGCAACCCGGAGATCGCGCAGCGTCTCTTCGTCACCCGCAAGACGGTCGAGGTCCACCTCTCCCACTGCTATCGCAAGCTCGGGATCGCCTCCCGCACCGAACTAGGGGAGGCGCTGGCGAAAGATTAGGGAGCCTCACTGTCGCGAATTCCGCCCCGCCCGGTCAGCGTCCGCGCCGCATTGACACGCGAACGAAGGAGCGGTAGATGAGCGGCATCGGCAGGTTGAAACGGCGAGCGGGCGGCGGCCTGGGGGTGTTGGCGACCGCGATCGCGGTGCTCGCGGGGCCTGCCGGGCCGGCCGCGGCGGCGACACCGATCGACCTCGGCCCCGCCGAAGAAGGCCCGCACCTGGCCTTGAACGCGGCCGGGGACGGGGTGATGACCTTCTCCGACAACAACAGCCTCGCCTACTGCAAGCTTGCCGCGGGGGCCGGGGCCTGCGGCCCGCGCCCCGCCTTCATCCCGCCCGTCGGGTTCATCGGCGACCTCGGCAACTGGCCACTGATCTCCGGCAGCTCCGAACTGCTGGTCGAGAGCCGCCGGGACGGCGCCTTCAACGAGCGCAAATACGTCTACGAAGGGCCCGCCGACCTGACCCCGACCGTGGTCGCCAACGACGAAACCCAGCCGGGCACCAGTCTCGACTTCACCGAAGCGGTCCTCGCCCCGGCCGGCTCGATCAACACCACCGCGATGGCGGTCACCGTCACCGGCGGGGCGCTCACCTACGGCGCGCGCCTCGCCGCGTCGCCGCTCACCTTCAACGGTGGCCTCGGCACCGAATTCGTCTTCAGCCGCAACGCCGCGAACACCACCAACGACATGTCGGCCGACGCCGCGGTGGCGATGCAGGGCTCGATGCTGTCGGTCGCCTACGTCGACCTGAGCGAAGACAGCCACGTCTACTGGCGACGCCTTCTGGGCACCGGCAACCAGGCCTTCATCCAGAACAACGCGAACTGGAGCGCACCCGCCTTCGTCGGCACCTCCTCGCCGGGCGGGCCGATCCGGATGGCGAGCGGCCCCCATGGCCTTTTCGTCGCCTACCCGCGGTCCACCGACGGCGCGATCGTGGTGCAGCAGTTCAACGGCTTCAACGGCTTCGAAGCGCCGGTCGTCGTCAGCCCTCCCAACGCCGTGCGCTTCGGCATCTACGAGGACTCCGCCGGGCTGATCCACGTCGCCTACGTCAACCCCGAAGATGGGATCCTCCACTACACCTACGCCAAAGACGGCTCGAACCAGACGTTCAGCAACCCGCAGAGCCTGGTGACCGGCGACCTGCGCGACCTGCGGACCGCGGTCAACGCCAACGGGCAGGGCTGGGCGACCTGGCGCGACGGCGAAAACGGCCACGGATTCGCGCTGGAACTGCAGCCGGGCGAACCGCTGCCGCCGCCGCCCACCCCGCAGACGCCGGGCAACAGCGGTGGTGGCGGCAGCAACGGCGTGGGCACGAAGAAGCCGCCGACCAAGTCCCCAACGATGCCTACCGCGACCACCAGCACCTCGCTGGGCCACGGCCTGACCGGGCAGCTGTCGGTGCCGAAGGCGTGCGTGAAGTCCGGTGAAGGCTTCACCGCCAAGCTGCGGGTGAAGCGCAAGGGCAGCCAAGCCCACAAAGTGGCCTACACGGTGAAGCGGGTGAAGTTCCTGCTGGGCGGGAAGCCGATCCTCATCGACACCAAGAAGCCCTTTGAAGCGAGCTTCACCACGACCGGGATCAAGGCGGGCATGGCCGTGCCGGTGACCGCGCGGGTGAGCGTCAACCTCCGCTTCGCCCACCGCCAGAGCACGGTGACCAAGTCGCTGAGCGCCAAGGTCAGGACCTGCGGGTGACCGCGGGTGGGACGGGCGAGCGGCGGGAACCTGTCGCGAGCCCGTCCCCCGGCCCTGGCGGGCCGCCGCTGCGGATCGTGCTCGAATTCGACCCCGGCGACCCGCCGTCGGGTCGCCTGGTCCGCGATGGGGCGGCCCCCGACGAGTTCGCCGGCCGACTGGAGCTCTACGCGGCGCTCGACCGGGCGCGCGGGACGCGACCCGACCACCGCCCGACCACGGAAAAGGGCCCCTGACGGGGCCCTTTCTTTCCGAAGGACGTACCACCAGCGACTAAGGCGTTACTGGCTCGTCGGTCCTCAAGCTCTGAAGTTTCGGCCGCCGTGTTTTCGACGACGCCCCATAAACCCCTGCTCCCGCGAAAAGTTGCACTCTCCAGGGAAGAACCTTGAAAACCAGGTATTCCACCCGCCCACCGGGGCGTGCCTTCGTCCGACCCAACCGCGCTGCTACATTGCGGCGCCCCGGGGCGTTTAGCTCAGTTGGGAGAGCGCCAGCTCGACAAGCTGGAGGTCACTGGTTCGAGCCCAGTAACGCCCATACCCGGACTCCCGCCGGCGCGGACACAGCTGGTCGGTTCCGCGGGCCTCGAGCCAGAGAGCGACAAGGCAGGCCCACACCCGGTTCGTGCTTTGCCGCAACCGACACGGCAACGCGCCAACGCGCCAGAGGAAAGGCGCGGAACCGCTGCGGCCGACCCCGCGGGGCAAGGCCCCCGGCCCCCTCGAGCTGTCGCCCCTTGCGGAAAGGGATGCGGCCGTCGGGTCCACGGCCCTGGCAGGCTGTGGCCGTGGCCGAGACGGCCGGGGGTGCGGGGAGCGGGGCGGGGAAGCACGGAGGGCCCCCGGGAGGGTGCGACGGATCCGACGCCCGAGGGTCACGGATCCGTGATCTCGTCGGGAAGGCGCCGGGAACGTCACCCTTCCGCCCGCCCTTCGCCATCACTCAAGGATCTCCGTGTTTGGTTTCGGTTGCTCAGCAACCAAAACTCGACGCGCGTCCCACGGACCCCCCGATCCCGGCCCCGGGGGCCGGAGGGTGCGACCGTTCCGTGACGGATCCGTCACGGAAAGAGGGACCCCGTCACGAAGACGCAGGGAACTCCACGCCTCCTCCCGTGTTGTCCAACGCTCACGGACGCGTTCCGTACTTTGACCATGCCATGGCAGGGTCAAAGTACGGAACGCGTTCCCGGGCCCTCTTTCCAGGCCCGGGAACGGACCGAAGGTTCAGGAAAGGGCGACGTTCCCGGCGTCTTAGTCACCGATCGGGGCGGGGTGTGGCCTCCCCCGCACGGACCCGTCACGGAGGTCCGACCTCCTCCCGTCCCTGCGTCTCCCCTCATCCCTGTCCCGCCTTTTTCACGACCCCCTCCCGTCCCGGGCGCCTCATGGCGCTCACAGCCTGCCAGGAGCGCCATGAGGCGCCCGGGACGCATCTCGGACGGGCGGGGCGGCCGGGGTCGGGGCGGCATCTCGGACGGATGCCACACCCACGAGCCGCGCCCGTCCGCCTTGACGGTCCCGTCCCTTCCGCTGTTCCTTATGGCGCCCAGGGCGCCATAAGGAACAGCGGAGCGATCCCGGGGACGGTCCCGTCCGGGACCGCGCCGCATCTCGGACGGCCGCACCGCCCGCGAATGACACCCGTCCACTCCCGACCGCCGGAGCGACCCCTCCTAGGCCGACCTCATGCTCAGCTGCCACGAGACGCCGAAGCGGTCGTTGACCCAGGCGAAGCGGGGGCTGAACGGATAGGCGTCGAGCGGCATCAGCACCCCGCCCCCGGCGGAGAGCGTCGCGAAGGCCGCGTCGACCTCCTCCGCCGAGTCGAGCTCGGCGAAGAGGGAGACGGCGGGCGTGAAGCCGAAGTCGTGCGCGACGAAGCTGTCGAAGAGGCGCACCCGCTGGTCACCGAGGCGCAGAACGGCGGCCTCGATCGTGCCCGGCTTGCCGGGGCCCTCCTGGCCGAAGCGCCGATCCTCGACCACCTCGGCATCGTCGAAGGCGGAGACGTAGAGCTCGAGCGCCTCCGCCGCGGACCCTTCGAACATCAAGAACGGCACCACCGAGATTCCCATGGGCGCAGCGTAGTCGGGCGGGCCTACACGTGGTCGCTCGGCAGGTGCCAGCGGCGCGGGGCGATCAGCTGGTCGATCTCGCGGGGGCCCCAACTGCCACGCCAATAGGGGATCGCGGGCGGAGGGCTCTCGAGGACCGGCTCGGAGATCTCCCAGAGACGCTCAATCGCGTCAGAGCTGGTGAAAAGGGTGCGGTCGCCGTTCATCGCGTCGTGGATGAGGCGCTCGTAGGGGTCGAGGGCGGCCGAGTTGTTGCCGAAGGCTTCGGCGTAGGTGAACTTCATGTGGGCTTCGCCGAGCTGCATCGTCGGTCCCGGCACCTTGGCCAGGAAGGAGGTGGAGATGCTGCCTGGCTCGCCCAGCTCGAAGGTCAGGTGATCACGCCCGAAACCCTCCGGGATCAGTTCCTGGTGAAGCGGGAACATGCGGCGCGGCGGCTGCTTGAAGGCGATCGTCAGCACGTGGTGGCTCTCGGCCATCCGCTTGCCGGAGCGCAGGTAGAACGGCACCCCCTCCCAACGCCAGTTGTCGACGAAGGCCTTGACCGCGATGAAGGTCTCGGTGTCGGAGTCCGGATCCACCCCCTCCTCTTCGCGATAGCCGACGTACTGGCCGCGAACGACGTCCTCGGGGCGCAACGGCAGCATCGAGTCGAAGACCTTCTCCCGCTCCAGGCCGAGCGGTTTCGGCTCCAGGGAGGTCGGGGGCTCCATCGCGACGAAACCGAGGAGCTGGAAGATATGGGTGACGAGCATGTCACGGAAGGCGCCCGTTTCCTCGTAGAAGCTCCCGCGCATCTCGATCGAAAGCGTCTCCGGAATGTCGATCTGGACGTGGTCGATGTGGTTGCGGTTCCAGACCGGCTCGAACATGCCGTTGGCGAAGCGCAGCGCGAGCAGGTTCTGCACCGCCTCGCGGCCGAGGTAATGGTCGATCCGGTAGATCCGGTCCTCCTGGAAGACCGAGTGGAGGCGTTCGTTCAGCTCGTGGGCCGAGCGCAGGTCGGTGCCGAACGGCTTCTCGGTGATCACCCGGGCGTCGTCGTCGAGCCCCAGCCTGCCGAGCTCCTCGACCGTGCCCGCCGCGGCTTTCGGCGGCAGCGAGAGGTAGATGAGGAGGTCGGCGTCGCCGCCCAGCTCCTCCTGCGCCGCCGCCACCGCCTCGCCGAGCGGCCCGAAACCGTCGCCGACCCCGACGAAGCTGAGCGACCGGGCGAACTCGTCGAAGGCGTGGTCGGCGTCCGACCGGCGTCCCGAAGCTTCGACGGCTTCGCGCGCCACCTGTCGGAACTCGTCGGTCGAGATCGCACGGCGGGCGGCGCCGATGATGCGGAAGCCCCGCGGCATCAGCCCCACCTGCGAGAGGTGGAACATGCCCGGCAGGAGCTTGCGCCTGGCGAGATCCCCGGTCGCGCCGAAGAGGACGATGACCTGGTCGGTGCGCACGCGGTCGGCGGCGCGGTCGTCCTTGGCGCTGGTGGTGGTGATGCTCACCGTTCGGAGGCTACAGCGCCCGATGCGGGGCCTTAAGGTGCACGCGATGGCGGATACGACCAACGGGGGGACGGAGTTCGATCCAGCCCTGGCGGCGCGGACCGAGGCGCGGTTCTGGCGGGAGATCTGGGATGCGGTGCCGACCGCGGTGGGGGTTGCCAAAGGGGTGCGGCGGGCGGAGTTCGGACCGGTGCAGGCGACCGTGATCGCCGCCCTGCCGGACGTCCGGATGCTGAACCTGATCCTGGGCGGAGCGGGCGCCGACGCCGCCGCCGAGGGCTTCCTCGAGGAGGCGATCGGGTGGGTCCGCGAGCAGGGCGTCCGCGGCTTCGCCTCGCTGGAGCCGGGGCTCCCCGGCGCGCGCACCGCCGAGTCGACACTCCTCACGGCCGGCTACGAGAAGGACTACGACTGGATGCGCTTCGTCCGTGACCCCCACCCGCCCCGCTTCAAGGTCGCCGCCGACATCGAGGTGGTGGAGCTCGACGGGAGCGAGGAGGACGCGCCGTTCGGGGCGATCGCCGCCCTCGGCTTCGGGCTCCCGGCCTGGGTCGGCTCACTCTTCGCCCCCCTCCCCGCGCTGCCCGACTGGCGCTGCTATCTGGCCATCGTCGACGGCGAGCCACGGGCCTGCGCGGCGATGCTCCTCGACGGTGAGGTCGCCGAGCTGGGAATCGCGGCGACGCTCGAGGGCGGCCGCCGCCGCGGCTGCCAGCCGGCCCTGCTGGCGCGGCGGATCGAGGACGCCGCGGCGGCCGGCGTCCGCACCCTCTTCGTCGAGACCGGCGCCCGCGTCCCCGGCCGGCCCTCGACCAGCTACGGCAACATCCTCCGCGCCGGCTTCGAGGAGGCCTACCTCCTCTCCGGCTGGATCGATGCGCGACCTGCTGCGGGCTGACTTCCTGCGCGCCGAAGCGGGCGGCGGCCTGGCGCTGCTGCTCGGCAGCGGCCTGGCGCTGATCTGGGTGAACCTCATCGACGCGGAGGGTTATGCCTCCTTCTGGGCGACCCACGTCAACGTCGGGATCGGCGCCGCGTCGATCGACGAGAGCCTCGGCCACTGGGTCAACGACGGACTGATGACGCTCTTCTTCTTCCTGATCTCACTGGAGATCAAGCGCGAGCTGGTCACCGGGGAGCTCCGCCACCCGAAGCGCGCCGCGCTGCCGATCATCGCCGCGCTGGGCGGCGTCGTCACCCCGATCGCGATCTTCCTCGCCGTCAGCGGCGGGCAGCACGCGAGCGGTTGGGGCATCCCGATGGCGACCGACGCGGCGTTCGCGATCGGCGTCCTGGCACTGCTCGGCGACCGGGTCGGGGTCGGTGTGAAGCTCTTCCTGGTGACGATCGCGGTGGTCGACGACGTCGCCGCGATCCTCGTCATCGCGGTCGCCTACACCGACCACCTCAGCCTCGGCTGGCTGGCGGTGGCCGCGGCGGGGCTGGCCGGGACCGCCGCGATGCGCCTGTTCGGGGCGCACCGCATCCTCGTCTTCATCCCGATCGGCATCTTCGTCTGGGTGGCGACGCTGGAGTCGGGGGTCCACGCCACGCTCGCGGGCGTCGCGCTCGCGCTCATCACCCCGGCAACGCCCGTCGGCGGACGTGACGTGCTCGGCGAGATCGAACACCGCCTCCACCCCTGGGTCAACTACGCGATCCTGCCCCTCTTCGCGCTCGCCAACGCCGGGGTGAAGCTGGGCGGCGGCGAGCTCTCGGACGCCGACGGGCGGCGACTCGCCCTCGCGGTCGCGCTCGGCCTCGTCGTCGGCAAGTTCATCGGCATCGCGGGCGCGACCCTCGCCGCCCTCCGCCTCCGTCTCGGTGCGCTCCCCTCGGGAGTCGACGTCGGCGGCCTCCTCGGCGCCGCGGCCCTCGGCGGCATCGGCTTCACCGTCTCCCTCTTCATCACCCCGCTCGCCTACGACGACCCTCTACTCATCGGCGCCGCCAAGCTCGGCATCCTCGGCGGCTCGATCGTCTCCGCCGTGATCGGGATCACGATCTTCGCCGCGACGGGCGTCCACCCCTCGCGGGAAGAGGGCGACTAGACGATCGACACGCGGACCCTTCGGCTGACGAACGGGTTCTCGGCGACCAGGCGATCGACCGGGACCGGGCGATCGCGATCGGTCTCGACCACGCGCGCCGGCCGGCTGTCGAGACGAGAGGCGGCCGCCGGGTCGCGGCGACGGATTCGCTCGACGCCCTGGCGCAGCTCACCGATCGTCGGCACACCGAGGGAGATCAGCTCGGCCTCGATCGCGCAAACCACGCTCTGACCGCGGCGTCGGCCCGCTTTGTCACGAACCCGGATCTCAGAAACGGCCTTTAGGATCGCGCGCCCATGTCGAGCGAGCCCCAGCCCAAGCGCGTCGAGAAGCCGTGGGGGTACGAGCTGTGGTGGGCGGAGACGCCGCACTACGCCGGGAAAATCCTCCACGTCGACGCCGGGCAGAGCCTCTCGCTCCAGCTGCACCGAGAGAAGGACGAGTCCTGCTATCTGTCCTCCGGGCGGCTGCGGCTGACCCGTGGTCCGAGCGTCGACGAGCTGAGGACCGAGGAGATCGGCCCCGGCTTCACCTGGCGAGTCGAGCCGGGCACCGTCCACTCGATCGAGGCGCTCGAGGACGCCGACGTGATCGAGGTCTCGACCCCACAGCTCGACGACGTGGTGCGCCTGCGCGACCGCTACGGGCGCGAGGACTGATCCCCGCCGGGGTTCGCCCTAGTAGGCGCGGGCGACGATCGCCTGGAGGTCGGGCTCGTCCTCGGAGGCGGGGACGGTGCCGTCGGGGCGCTGGATGCAACGGACGCTGACGCCCTCGGCGAGGAGCTTGCGCTCGCCCTCGGGGCCGAGCTTCGCCCACGCGACCCTGCCGACGCCCTCGCGACCGGCCTCCAGCGCCTCCTCGACGGAGTCGACGTCGGCGGTCGCCGATTCGCGAAAGTCGGTCGCCTCGGCAAGCATCGCCGCCTGGATCTCGTCCAGTAGCGACTCGATCCGGCCCGGCAGGTCGCCGAGCGGAATCGGGAGCTTCTCGCCGGTATCACGGCGGACGACGGTCGCCTGGCCCTCGGCGAGGTCGCGGGGGCCGAGGTCGATGCGCAGCGGCACGCCCTTCAGCTCCCAGTCGACGGCGCGACGGCCGAAGCCGGTATGGGTGTCGGTGTCCACCTCGACCCGAGCGCTGGTGGCGGCGATCGCCTCACCGAGCCCTTGGGCGGCGTCGACCGCACCGTCCTCGTCCCGGACCACGACGATCGCCACCTGGGTCGGCGCGATCCGCGGCGGCAGGCGCAGGCCGCGCTCGTCCCCGTGTCCCATGATCAGCCCGCCGACCATTCGGGTCGAGGAGCCCCAGGAGGTGGTCCAGGCGGTCTGGACCTCGCCGCCCTCGTCGGTGTAGGTGATGTCGAAGGCGCGGGCGAAGTTCTGGCCGAGCTCGTGACTCGTCGCCAGCTGCAGCGCTTTGCGATCGCGGGTGACGCCCTCGCAGGTCAGGGTGTTGACGGCGCCGGCGAAGCGCTCCTCGGCGGTCTTGCGACCGAGCAGCACCGGCAGCGCCAACGTCTCGACGAGGAAGTCGCGGTAGACGTCGTGGTGGATCTGCGACGCGTAGGCGGCGGCGTCAGCGGCGCTCGCGTGGACGGTGTGACCCTCCTGCCAGAGGAACTCGCTGGTGCGCAGGAAGAGGCGCGGGCGCATCTCCCAGCGGACCACGTTCGCCCACTGGTTCAGCAGCAGCGGCAGATCGCGGTAGGAGTTGACCCATTTCGCCATCTGCTCGCCGAAGACGGTCTCCGAGGTCGGCCGCACGACCACGGGCTCGGTGAGCTCTTTGCCGCCCGCGATCGTCACCACCGCCAGCTCGGGGCTGAAGCCCTCGACGTGCTCGGCCTCGCGCTGCAGGTAGCTCTCGGGGATGAAGAGCGGGAAGTAGACGTTGTCGGCGCCGGCCGCCTTGATCCGGCGGTCGACGTCGGCCTGGATGCGCTCCCAGATCGCGTAGCCGTAGGGCCGGATCACCATCGTCCCGCGCACCGGGCCGTTCTCGGCCAGGGCCGCTTTGGCGATCACGTCCTGGTACCAGCGGGGGTAGTCCTCGTTCGGGTCGGCGATCGGAGATTTCGGCATGGCGCGCATCCTAGATGACGCCGGCGAGCAAAGTCCGTCGCGACCCCTCCCCCTTGCCAGTACCAATTTATACCACACACAGGGCTTGAAACAAGGCCTTGTCATACCCCATACTCGCCCGCCGCAAAGGGTGTTGGTGTGTTTTTCCGAGGCAAGGAGTGTGTGTATGGGTGAGACGACCGAGCACGCCGTGGTGATCGTCGGCGGCGGGCCGACGGGGATGATGCTGGGAGCGGAGCTGGCGTTGGCCGGGGTCGAGGCGTTGATCCTCGAGCGGCGGCCGGACCAGGAACTGGACGGGTCACGGGCAGGCGGCCTGCACTCGCGAGCGATCGAGCTGCTCGACCAGCGGGGCGCCGCCGACCGGTTCCTGGCCCAGGGATACACCGCGCAGATCATCTCCTTCGGCGAGACGCGGCTCGACATCAGCGACTTCCCCACCCGTCACCCCTACGGGTTGGCGCTCTGGCAGAAGCACATCGAGCGGGTCATGGTCGAGTGGATCTGGGACCTCGGCGTGGCGGTCCGCTACGGACAGGAGGTCGTCGGCTTCTCCCAGGACGACGGGGGCGTCGACGTGGAGCTTGCCGACGGGCGCTCGCTGCGAACCCGGTACCTGGTCGGCTGTGATGGCGGGCGCAGCGGGGTCCGCAAGGGAGCGGGGATCGACTTCCCCGGCGCGGAGGCGACCAAGAGCACCCTGGTCGCCGAGGCCCGGATGGCCGGTGAGATCGAGGTCGGCCTCCATCGGGGTCCGCTCGGCATCGGCGGCATCGGCCCGATGGAGCCGGGCGGCGAGGCGCTCCGGATCGTCGTCCCCGAGGCGCGGCTCGAAAGCGGCGACGAGCCGTCGCTCGACGAACTCCGCGATGCCCTCTTCACCGTGTACGGGACCGACTTCAAGGTCCACAGCCCGACCTGGATCTCCCGCTTCACCGACGCGACGCGGCAGGCGTCCTCCTATCGCGAGGGTCGGGTATTGATCGCGGGCGACGCCGCGCACATCCACTCGCCGATGGGCGGCCAGGGCATCCCGAACGGCATGGAGGACGCGGTGAACCTCGGGTGGAAGCTTGGCCAGGTCATCAAGGGCGTCGCGCCGGAAAGCCTCCTTGACACCTACCAGGCGGAGCGCCACCCCGCCGCGGCGCGGTCGCTGGGGTACACGATGGCCCAGAACGCGCTCACGCGGGTCGACCCGCGCACCGAGGCGCTGCGCGACACGCTCGGCGAGGTGACGGTTTTGGACGAGCCGCGCAGGCATCTCGGTGCGCTGATCTCGGGGCTCGGGGTTCGCTATGACCTCGGCGACGGGCATCCGCTGCTCGGCCGCCGCATGCCCGACCTCGACCTCGTCACCGCCGATGGCCCTGCCACCGTCTACGCCCTGATGCACCGGGCCCGGCCGCTGCTGCTGAACCTCGGTGGGGCCGGTGGGGCCGGGCCCACCGGGTGGGCCGATCGCGTGGAGCTCGTCGAGGCGACGTGCGAGGGACCTTGGGAGCTGCCGGCGATCGGCGAGGTCGATGCCCCCACCGCGGCCCTCGTCCGTCCCGACGGCCACGTCGCCTGGGTCGGCGAACAGGCTGACGACACGGGCCTTGCCGACGCGCTCGCCACCTGGTTCGGCGCGCCTTCGACCTGACGGCACCGGACCCCGGCTCGCCCCGGCCGGTCACATCGCCACGACACGGACTGTCAGGCCTTACGAGGGACCAACGAACGAGAAAGGAATCCCCTATGTCAGACAGCGCGACGTCGGCGCCCACGCTCGAGGAGCGCAACAAGGCAACGGTGAGACGCCTCCAGGGCGCCCTCGCCGGTGGCGAGGAGAGCGTCGGCGCGGCGATCGACGAGCTCGTGTCGCCCGACGTCAAGATCCGCAGCCCGCTGCCGCTCGACTCCACCGGGGCAAGCGCCCTAAAGGAAGTCTTCGGACGCCTCCACGCGGCCTTCCCCGACCTCCACGTCGAGATCGAGGACCTGATCGCCGAGGGCGACAAGGTGGTCAGCCGCAACACCGTCACCGGGACCCACCGGGGCGCCTTCATGGGCCTTCCTCCCACCGGCAGGAGCGTCAGCTACAACGAGATCTTCGTCGCCCGCTTCGCCGCCGGCCGCCTGGTCGAGACCTGGGGCGTCGTCGACATGGCCTCCCTGATGCGCCAGCTCGGTCTGCTGCCCGGCCCACCGCCCGCGGGCTGACCCGAAAGCCCGGCCGTCCTCAGGTTCGGACCGAGCCGCGCTCGGGCATCTCGAAGAAGGACAGGAAGGAGATCGTGGGGATGCCGGGCTCGCCCGGCGTCTTCCCGAGGCGCTCGGCGCTTTCGGCCTGAATCTCGTAGACGCGCTCGAAGAGCTCCCCGTAAGCCTCATGCAGATCCGACCAGCCCTGCTCGTCGACCCGCAGCGGAACCCGGGTGGCGTAGTGGTCGGTCCGCTCGACCAAGGTCCCCGCGGCCAGCGACGTGGCGGCATTGGCGCCGAACACCGAGAAGATGACCTTTGCGAAGACGACGCGCTCGTCGTGCGTCATCCCAGCTTCCTCCTCCGGTGATATGTATGGCCTGACGGTCGCCCGATAAAAGCGCTCGATCGCGCCTCGCACGGGTCGCGATCCGACTTCCTCGATCAGCCCCTGCTCCTTGAGAGCACGCACGTGGTAGCTGACGTGGCTGAGATCCGCGGGCAACTCCCGCGCAATTTCGACCGAGCTCGCGACCCGATCGGCCAGGATCGTCAGGGCCCGCGCCCTCAGCGGATGAGAGATCGCCGCGCCGAGCGCCGACTCCTTCTTCGTCTCGACGACGTCCTGCATTTTGCTTCCCCCTGTTCGACTGCTCTAGCAGCGTCGATCGTAGATGACTTTCTGATCGAACAAGCGGATTTATACGAAGCAAATTCCCAGCACTGGAATCTTCTCCACCGGCTGGCAGGGTCACGCCAACTCAACAGAACCAGCGAATTCACGTCAGCGGGAGGGGGTGAAGCGAATGCAGCTGTCTAGCCAGGGACCGGCCATGCCATCAGTCTCCACGTCGAAGTCATCGTGAAAGCTGGTCGATACCCCGACGCCTCGCCGTCGGGGTATCGACCTCCTACCTCTCAGCAAGCGTGCCCCCATGACCTTTCACCTCGTGGCCGGTTCGCCCCCCCGGTTCGCGAGCCGGCGACCACGATCCTGCCCGGCCTCGAAGGCGCCTACCGGAATCGAACCGGTGTAAACGGCTTTGCAGGCCGCTGCGTAGCCACTCCGCCAAGGCGCCGCGAACGGGACATTATGCCCGTGCGTGCGGAGAGCGGGTTTGCGGTGAGTTAGCGGCCGGCGATCGGGTGGGTCGGTCGTGGGGGCGGGCGCTATTTTGGGCGCAGGAGGACCTTTGCGCGTCCTTGTCCGGCATCACCGCTTTGACGTCGTGTCCGTGCTGATCTGTGCGGGGGTCGTGGTGGCGCTCATGTCGCCGTCTCCGGCGCGGGCCGGAGATGGCTGCGCTCTCGGGCGGGCGGCGCCGTTGACCGGGGCCGGGGATGCGCGGGTCGGCGGTCCCACCCCTGAGATCGCATGGCGCGCCGGGCTGTTCGGGCGCACCGCGCTCTACCGCGGGCTCCCCGGGGCGGGTGGGGTGCGGGTCGGCGGGGTGACGCCGCGGGACGCGCCCTGGCTGCTGGTGCTGCGCGCGGTCGAGGATCGCGGCGGGAGATGTTGGCTGAAGGTGCGCCTTCCCTCGCGGCCCAACCGCGCCGCCGCCTGGCTCAGCGCGCGACGGGTGGTCCTCCGCCCCAGCCCCTGGCGGCTCGCGGTCTCGCGCGCCCACCGCACGGTGACGGTGTACCGGGACGGCGCCGTCGTGAGACGCCTCGAAGCGGTGGTCGGTGCCGCCGCGACGCCGACGCCCGGCGGCCTCTTCTCGATCGTCGGCGCCTGGCCCTCGCCGCCCGACGCCTTCGTCGGGTCCTGGGTCCTCGGCCTCACCGCCCACAGCGATGTCCTCCACCGGTTCGAAGGCGGTAGCGGCGAGGTCGGCATCCACGGCCGCGGCGGCGCCGGCCTGGTCGACCCGCTCGGCACCGCGGCCAGCCACGGCTGCATCCGCCTCGCCAACCGCGCGATCGACTGGCTGGTTCAGACGGTCGGCCGCGAAGGGCTCCCGGGCATCCCCGTGCGCGTCCGCTGAGGCATCGCCGCACCCGAGCGACCCGTCCGCCCCGCCCCTCGCGGTCGGACCGGCGATCGCGGATCGTCGGGCGGGCGACTTGACACTCTCGACGTGCTGCCTATACTGAACCAGATGGTTCAGTATCAAGACCGACTCGACCGGGCCCTGGCCGCGATCTCCGACCCGACTCGGAGAAGCGTCCTCGAGCGGCTCGCCGGTGGCCCCGCGTCGATCTCGGAGCTGGCCGACCCCTTCGACATCTCGTTGACCGGGATGAAGAAGCACGTCGCCGTCCTCGAGGAGGCGGAGCTGGTGAGCACCGAGAAGGTCGGGCGGGTGCGCATGTGCCGGCTCGGCCCCCGCGGCCTCGACGAGGCCCAGGAGTGGATCGAGGCCCACGGCCGCGCGATGGCCGCCCGCCTCGACCGCCTCGGAACCCTGTTGGAAAACGACGATCAAGGAGAGCAGCGATGAGCAACGGAACCACCGAGAGAAAGGCGATCGTGACGACGCCGACCGAGCGCACGATCGTGGTCGAACGCGAGTTCGATGCCCCCCGCGAGCGGGTCTTCGCGGCGATGACCGACCCGGACCTGATCCCCAGGTGGTGGGGCCTGGACGAGACCGAGACGATCGTGATGGAGCTGGACGTCAGGCCCGGCGGCCGCTGGCGCTTCGTCGAGCGCGATCCCGACGGCAGCGAGCGCGCCGCCTTCCGCGGTGTCTTCCGCGAGGTCGTCCCGCCCGAGCGCGTGGTGCAGACCTTCGAATACGAGGGGCTGCCCGGCCACGTCTCGGTCGAGGAGATGACCCTCGAGGAGGTCGGTGAGGGCCGGACGAAGGTGATCGGCGTCTCGACCTTCCACGAGGGCGCCGAACGCGACGGCATGATCGCGGCCGGGATGGAAAAGGGTATGAATGAGTCCTACGCCAAGCTCGATCGCCTGCTGGCGGAGCTCGCCTGAGCGGCCACCGGGGGAGCGGCGCGCCGCCGCGGCGAGGCAGGCGTTGCGCGCCCCCTCTCCCCCCTCTTGCGCCGCTCGTCCCTGACATCCGCCGCCCGAGGGCGTTGACTTAAGGCAGGCACCCAACGGAGGAGGGAAGCTCTCGATGATGAACGGCCAGACCTTGGTGGACGCCCTGATCAAACCCTCGACCGCGGCTTTCGCCCTGGCCGCGGTCGTCGGCGTCCTCACCGCCGCCCTGATACTCGTGTTGTTGGTGGCGACCTGAGCGGCCGGCCGGCGACCTGAGCGGCCGTGATGAGAGGAGCCGAGGATGGCGCGGGACAGGATCGAGTTGACGAAGGAGAGCTACCGGGCGTTCGCGGCGGGCGACCGGGAGGCGATCGAGGAGCTGATCGGGCCGGAGTTCGAATTCCACAGCCCGGCCGATGAGCAGGGACTGGATCGGGACGGGTACTTCCGGCGCTGCTGGCCGGGGGCGGGATCGCTCACCGAGTTCGAGTTCGTGCGACTGATCGAGAACGGGGACGAGGTCGTCGTCACCTACGAGGCGACCAGGCAGGACGGGAGTCGGTTCCGGAACACGGAGGTGCTCGGCTTCGACGGCGACCGGCAGGTGCGGGCCGAGGTGTACTTCGGCTGGAACCTCTGAGGAGGCGGCGCCGGGAGCCGGCGCGCCGCGGCCTATGCGGGAGCGTCGCCCTCGGTGTCGTCGTACGGGGTGACCGTGCCGTAATCCTCGACGGTGCCGCCATCGCGCATGCTGGCCTCCTCGGGATCGTCACCCGCCTCGCGCAGGGAGCGGCGTTGGCGCAGGTAGTCCCAGGTCTTGTCGAGCTGGAGCTTCAGCTCCTCGAGGCGGGCGTGCTCGTCGTCGTTCAGGCCCTCGCCCTCGTGGCGGTGGAGGAGGTCCTCCTCCTCCTTGACGAGCTCGTCGATCCGGTCAAGTACTCGCTGGTCGTCCATGGCCCTAGATTAGTCCCGGCAGCGCAGTGCGGCCCCAAGCGGGCGTCAGGCGGGGACCGGCCGGGGCGTCGGCACCCGCCGCGAGAAGGTCATCGCGCCGTCCTCGAGCGACCCGTAGCGCAGCGTCCGCAGATCCACCGCGTAGTTCTGGCGCAGCTTCCACGGCTCCTTCGAGCCCTGCTTCGGCAGGTCGGCGACCGCACGCACGACGTAGCCGGAGCTGAAGTCGAGGATCGGCTCCTCGGTCACGTTCGGGTCGGTGAGGTGGGGCATGCAGACGTCGTAGCCGTTGGCGTCCATGTGGTTGAGGAGCCGGCACATGTATTCGGCGACGAGGTCGGCCTTCAGGGTCCACGAGGCGTTCGTGTAGCCGACGGTGAAGGCGAGGTTCGGGACCTCGCCCATCATCATCCCCTTGTAGGCGAGCAGGTGGGATTGATCAGGTTCGACGCCGTCGATCTCCATCTTCATCCCGCCGAAGAAGAGGAGGTTGAGGCCGGTTGCGGTGACGACCACGTCGGCGTCCAACTCACGTCCCGACCGCAGCTCGATCCCGCTCGCGGTGAAGCGCTCGATGTGGTCGGTGACGATGTCGGCGTCGCCTCGGGAGAGGGCCTTGAAGAGGTCGGCGTCCGGCACCAGGCAGAGTCGCTGGTCCCAGGGGTTATAGGACGGCTTGAAGTGGGTGTCGACGTCGTACCCTGCGGGGAGTGCGTTGATCGTCCCCTTGCGGATCAGCTTTTTCACGAAACCCGGACGGGAGCGCGACAGACGGAAGATCAGGCTCTGGATCACGACGTTCTTCCAGCGGACGATCGGGTAGACCGCGCGATGCGGGAGGAACTTGCGGAGCAGCTCCGCGATCGGGTCTTCGCCGGGCACCGAGAGGATGTAGGTGGGCGAGCGCTGCAGCATCGTCACGTGGGCGGCGTCCTCGGCCATCGCCGGGACCAGCGTCACCGCCGTCGCGCCGCTGCCGATCACCACCACCCGCTTGCCCGCATAATCGGGCTCCTCGGGCCAGTGCTGGGGGTGGATGACGCGCCCCTGGAAGTCCTCGATCCCCTCGAACTCCGGCGTGAAGCCTTCGTCGTAGCGGTAATAGCCGCTGCACATCATCAGGAAGGCGCAGCTGAACCTTGCCTCGCCGCCGTCGGCGCGCGCCGCGGTCACCGTCCAGCGGGCCTCCTCGCTCGACCACGAGGCCTTCACGACCCGGTGGCCGAAGTGCACCTTGCGGTCGATGCCGGCCTCGCGGGCCGTCTCGCGCACGTATTCCAGGATCGACTCGCCGTCGGCGATCGACTTCGCCGCCGTCCAGGGGCGAAAGCGATACCCGAGCGTGTGCATGTCGGAGTCGGAGCGGATGCCGGGGTAACGGAAGAGGTCCCAGGTGCCACCGATCGCCTCCCGCGCCTCGAGGATCGCGTACGTCTTGCCCGGACACCGCTCCTGCAGGTGGTGGGCGGCGCCGATCCCGGAGATGCCGGCGCCGACGATGAGGACGTCGACGCGCTCCGGCTCGGCCGGATCGGACCCGTTGCCGGGGGTCGTGGTGAGGGTCTCTGAGGTCACTTCAATCTCCTCCGTTTCGCCGGCGCAGACGGCCGGGCGCCGCCCAATCGCCCTCCAGCACTCGAAACGCTATCCCGGCGTCTTGCAGCCTTGTGAGAAGCATGTCACCCATCGCTGCAACGGTCGTCAGCTGGCCGGCGCGCTCCGGGAGATCGTCGAAGGCAAGGCAGAGGCCTGACTCGGCGAGCATCTTCGACGTCTCCGAGTAGCCCGGATCGCCGCCCGCGACCTCGGTGATGACACGCTCCCCGCCACCCTCGCCGACGAAACGGACCTTGAACCAGCTGCGCGCGCGTTTCCCCTCGCTCGGTCCCTCGCCGGGCGATCTCGCCTTCAGCAGGAGCTTGCGGACGGGCGGGATCGGGGCGAGAACGGCGACCGTGCCGACCCCCGCGGCGATCCCGCCGATCGTCATCAGGTGGCGCGCGACGAGATTGTGCCCATACGTGAAGTCGGGGCCGTAACGGTCGACCGCGGCGGCGGAGCGGCGAATGACCGTGCCGTCGATGGTCGGCAGCGGCGCACTCCAGCCGCCGAGCTCCGGAACGTGACGGATCCGTGCGGGGGCCGAGTGGATCTTGCGACCGGCCGGGCGCGGCTCGACCGCGCGACGCCGCCTCGCCGCGGCCAGGGTCTCTCGTCCCCGGGCGAAGCCGTTGACCGCCGAGTGGTAGGTGCCGCCGGAGAACTCGGCGTTGGTGCGGACGTAACCGTTGACGGTGAGCGGCACGCCCTCGGGCAGGCGCTGAACCGTGAAATACGCGCCGAGGTCGTGCGGAATCGAGTCGAAGCCGCAACAGTGGACGATCCGGGCACCGCTGCGCTCGGCGGTCGCGTGGTGCTCGAGCCACATCCTGTCGACGAACTCGGGCTCACCGGTGAGGTCGACATAGTCGGTGCCGACAGCGGCACAGGCCGCGACCAACGGGGCGCCGTATAGCGCGTAGGGGCCGACGGTGGTGATGACGACGCGGGTCGACCCGGCAACCTCGGCGAGCGCCGCCGGGTCGGCGGCGTCGGCGACGAGCAGGTCGGGTGCGGACGCCGCGGGGTGGGCCGCGGCCAGCCGGGCGGCGACGGCCTCGAGCTTGGCGCGATTGCGACCGATCAGCGCCCAGCGCAGCCCGGCGGGCGCGTTGGCGGCGAGGTAGTCGGCGGTCAGCCCGCCCGTGAACCCGGTCGCGCCGAACAACGCGAGGTCGTGGTCCCGCTCCCCTGGCATCGCGCCATTGTGCCGGCTGCGCAGCCAGTTTGGGGTGCGAGGGCTACTCGGCGACCCAGACCTTGGCGGCGGCGAGCTCGCCGGGCTCGAACGTCCGGACCTCCCCCGGCGCCATGAAGCCGAAGGCTTTCATCGCCTTACGAATCCAGTCCACATCGGTGACGATCGCGGTGCGTTTCCATGCCCTCATGTGACCGAGGCCCAGTTTGAGCCCGGTCTTCGCGTCCTCGACCACGGCCCCGGCGTCCATCCCGAACCCCGAGTCGATCTCGAACAGCAGGCGGACCTCCCCGCGCTCCGCCGCCTCGCCGAGCGCCGGCTCGATCAGCTCGCGGTAGTCGGCCCCGGTCAGCTCGTCGACGACCCGGAACCCGATCGTGCCCTCCGGCATCCGCTCGATCCGCTCGACCATGAGCGAAACCTTAGTGCGTCGCCGCGACGCACTGATCCCCCCTGCCGGGGCGTGTAACACGATCGTGAGACTTGTCTCACCGTCGATTTAGCGTCGCCAGACGTTGCCGGCGAACTCTCCACGTCGCGCCGTTCCGGCGCTCCGGGCATCTCCCTGGCCCGGATCACCTCCCTCCCGTCCAATCACCCCCAAAGGAGCGATCAAACATGTCCTCAGATGGAGAGACCAGAAAGGAACGCGGGTTTCCGCTGTTCGTGTCGACGCTTGCCCTGCTCGTCGCCTTCACCGCCTTGCTGGCGGTGGCGTTCAAGCTCAACTCCAAGGGCGACGCCGCGACGCCGACGGCCGCGGCCCCGAAGGCCGCCACCGCGGCCCCGGCCGAAACCGAAAAGGTCTCGCTGGTCATCAAAACCGACGAAGAGCACGGCAAGCTGGGGCCGGAAGGCACCTGGCACGACGCCTACCTGCCTGCGGATTTCACCGTGCACCCAGGGGCGACGGTGGAAGTCACCGTCCGCAACTACGACGAAGCGAGCCACACCTTCACCTCCGCCGGCCTCGGCACGAATCAGATGATCGCGGGCGGCTCCGCGACCAAGCCGGCGACGACGACGTTCACCTTCACGGCCCCGACCAAGAAGGGAAGCTACGGCTGGCACTGCGTGATGCCCTGTGACCCGTGGGCGATGACCCACTCCGGGTTCATGAAGGGGTCGGTGCAGGTGGCCTGAGGCGGCCTCGTGGGCCGGCCGCGGCGCCGGCCCACGAGGCCCCGGGCCTGCCGTCTGCCGGTTCGGTCACAGTGAGCCGATGACCGGGCGGCGCGAGTTCCCACCCCTGCACGCCGGTGACCTGTCCGCCGATCCGTTCGAGCAGTTCGCGCGCTGGTACGAGCTCGCGGCGGCGGAGGTTCCGTTGGCCGAGGCGATGGCGCTGGCGACGGTCGCCGACGACGGTGCGCCCGATGCGCGGATGGTCCTGCTGAAGGGTCACGGCCCGGACGGCTTCCGCTTCTTCACCAACTACGAGAGCGCCAAGGCGGGCCAGATCGCCGCCGACCCGCGCGGCGCGCTGATCCTCTACTGGCGCGAGCACGACCGCCAGGTACGGGCGCGGGGGGCGATCGAGCGACTGCCCGTCGCCGACTCCGACGCCTACTTCGCGAGCCGGGCGCGCGCGAGCCGGCTCGGCGCCTGGGCCTCGCCGCAGAGCCGGCCACTCGCCGGCCGGGCGGAGCTGGACGCCCGGCTGACCGCCGTGCACGAGCGCTTCGACCGGGTCGAGGACGTGCCGCGACCCGACTTCTGGGGCGGCTTCCTGCTGCGGCCGGAGACGATCGAGTTCTGGCAGGGACAGCAGGCACGCCTGCACGATCGCTTCCGCTATTCGCGGGACGGGGTGGCCTGGCGTGTCCGCCGCCTCGCGCCCTGAGTCAGGCGCGGTGGACCGTCACCAGCCAGGCGGGGAAGCTGCCGATGTCGAAGGTCACCTCAATCCGCGCGTCCTGTAGGTCGGCGAGGCGCCAGCCGGCGTCGGGAACGAACGCGGCGCGCAACTCGGCCTCGGTGACCGGGTGAGGACCCTCGCTCTCCGGGGCGCCATCGCGGAAGCAGAGGACGAAGAGGGTCGCGCCCGGCTCGGTGACCGCGGCGAGGCTCGCCACGTAGACGCGCCGCTCCTCCTCGTCGAAGGTGTGAAAGAGGCCGCAGTCGAGGACGGTGTCGAAAGTGCGGTCGAGGCGCTCGAGGTGACGCGCGTCGGCCAGGGCGAATTCGGCGGACCCGCCGCGGGCCCTCCCCTTCGCCCATGCCATCTCCAGGGCGGTCGCGGCCACGTCGACCCCCAGCGCCGACAGCCCCAGCGACGCGGCGAGGAGCGTGTGCTCTCCACTCCCGCAGCCGGCGTCGAGGATGGCACCGCTCCAGCGCCCGTCGCGGGCAAGGCGCTCGAACGCCTGCTGCGGACGGCCGATGTCCCAGGGCGCGGTGCGGTCGCGGTAGGAATCGTCCCACCACGCGCCCGCCTGCCGCTCGTGACTGGTCGGCTCCCGCTCAGACATCGGCGATCACGAGTCGAGCATAGATCGCGGGTTGCCCCTGATAAACGCGGCGGCAGCACGTTGGGGACGAGAGAAGATCCGAACGGCCCCCCGCGGGCCGCCACAAGGAGAGACGATGAACGTCAAGACCAAGATCGCCGCCCTCCTCGCCGCGTCGGCGATGTTGTCGGTCCCGGCCGCGGCGCTCGCCGGGGGACCGAATTACGCGCCCGAAAAGCCCCACCCGCCGCACCCGACCAAGCCGACACCGGGCCCGAAGGCCTCGATGGCGGAAAAGGTCGCGGCCTACGGCGCCAGGTGCCAGGGCCAATCGAAGAAGCACATCCCGGGCCAGAAGGGCACGCCGTTCAGCCAATGTGTGACCGCGATGGCGAAAGCGGCGAACGGCGTGCAGGCAAAGGTCGCCTGCAAGGAATTCCCGAAGAAAAAGCACGTCAAGGGCGAAAAGGGAACCCCGTTCAGCCAGTGCGTCGCGAAAGCGAACGAAGTCCGTAAGGAAGCGAAGGCGAGCTGAGCACCCGTCCCCAGGGAGCGGCCGGCAGCGGGCGGGACCTGCTGCCGGCTTGAAATCGCGCTGCTAAAAAGGGGGTGTGTGGAATGACCGACGGCTCGCTCGGCGGGCGGCGCGGGGTGACGGCGATGCCTTCGCCGCGATCTTCCGGCGCTACCAGCAAGACCTGTACCGCTATTGCGTCGCGATCCTCGGCGACGAGCAGGACGCCCAGGACGCGTTACAGAACACGATGGTCAAGGCGCTGGGCGCGCTGCCCGGTGAGCGCCGCCAGATCGAGCTGAAGCCATGGCTCTACCGCGTCGCCCACAACGAGTCGATCGAGCTGCGCCGGCGGACGCGGCCGACCGCGCCACTGGTGGACGAGCTGCCGGCGCCCGACGCGAGCCCCGAGCAGCGCGCCTCGGACCGGCGGCGGCTGCGCGACCTGCTCGCCGACATCGGCGAGCTGCCGGAGCGCCACCGCGCCGCGCTGGTGATGCGCGAGCTCGCGGGCCTCGACTTCGAGGAGATCGCGGCGGCGCTCGACACCTCTCCGGGGGCGGTGCGCCAGGTCCTCTACGAGGCACGACGCGGGCTGCAGCGGATGAGCGAGGGGCGTGAGATGACCTGCGACACCGTTACCGCGATCGTCTCCGACCGCGATGGCCGAGTCGCGCGCCGGCGCGACGTGCGCGCACACCTGCGCAGTTGCGCCGAGTGCCGGCGTTTCGCGACCGCGATCGGGAGTCGGTCCGAAACGCTGGCGGGCATCGCGCCGCTCCCGGCGGTGGCCGCCGCCGCGATCGCCAAGGGGGCGCTGGCGGGCGGCGGCGCGACCGCGGGGGCGGGCGTCGGTGGCGCCTCGGCGGGCGGCGGCGTGGCGACCGCGGGCATGGGCGGCGCGGCGGGCGCG
>JAFDWO010000148.1 GCA_018268415.1 Actinomycetota bacterium
CACGGAGACGTAGGGAACTCCACGCCTCCTCCCGTGTTGTCCAACCGTCACGGACGCGTTCCGTACTTTGACCCTGCCATGGCAGGGTCAAAGTACGGAACGCGTTCCCGGGCCCTCCTTCCAGGCCCGGGAACGGACCGAAGGGTCCCGGGAGGGTGACGTTCCCGGCGTCTTCGTGACCGATCGGGGCGGGGTGTGGCCTCTCCGGCACGGACCCGTCACGGAAGTCCGACCTCCCCCCGTCCCTGTGTCTCCCCTCATCCCTGTCCCCCCTTTTCACGACCCCCTCCCGTCCCCCGTGCCGCCTGCCCACGACCCCCTCCCATCCCTGTGCCCGTCTTCCCCACGACCCCCTCCCGTCCCGGGCGCCTCATGGCGCTCACAGCCTGCCAGGAGCGCCATGAGGCGCCCGGGACGCAGCTCGGACGGGTGCGGGGGCGGGGTCGGGACGCCACGCTCACCCGCGCGGCAGCTCGGACAGGTGCGGGGGTCGGGGTCGGGCTGCCCGGCGCGCCCGGGACGCATCTCGGACGGGTGCGGGGGCTGGGGTCGGGGGGCATCTCGGACGGATGCGGGGGCCGAGGTCGCGCGACATCTCGGACGGCCGCCCGGCCGCGGGCCACTCCCCATCGCCGCCCGGGCGCCCAACTCGGACGGGCGGCGCCGGTCCCGAAGCGCGCCGTCCCTCCTCGGCCCCGCCCGGGGTCGGCGGGGCGGGCCCGGGTCGCACCGCAGCTCGGACGGGCGCAGCGGCCGGGGCCGCGCCGCCACGCGCCTCGCGCCGCAACTCGGACGACGGAGAGATCCCGGCGACGACAGGGCGCCCGAGGTCGCACAGCACCTCGGCCGCCACGACCAGCACCAGCACCAGCACCGCCCCGAACCACACCCGCCCCTTCACACGATCTGTATACGCGGGCGCCGTAACTTCATGCGGCCTTGACGGGGTGGGGCGCACGATGCTCTTGTGCTCCTCCTCGCAGACATCTTCCCCGGCGGCGGCAGCCCGATCGCCGATCTCTTCTCGATCGCCCTCGCGGTCCTCCTGTTCGCGTTCCTCTACTGGCTCATCAGCCTGATCGACCGGATATGAGCGGCGCCGACGTTTTCGGACTTCTCATCGCCTTCCTCGTCTGCGTGTACCTCGTGTACGCGCTACTGCGCGGGGAGAAGCTCTAGATGGTCCAGGGGTACGTGCAGATCGCGATCTTCGTCGTGGTGCTCGTCGCACTGGTGAAACCGCTCGGCATCTACCTGGCGCGGGTCCTCAACAACGAACGCGTCTTCCTGACCCCGGTCTTCGGGCCGATCGAGCGCGGCGCCTACCGGCTGCTGCGGGTGAAGCCCGAGGCGGAGGGGCAGGACTGGAAGCAGTACGCCCGCAGCCTGGTCATCTTCTCCTTGCTGTTCTGGATCCTGCTCTACCTGATCCTGCGCACCCAAGGCATCCAGCCGTTCAATCCCGAAGGCTTCCACTCCGGCCCCTGGGACCTCAGCTTCAACACCACCTCCTCGTTCATCACCAACACCAACTGGCAGTACTACGGTGGTGAAACCACCCTTACCTACTTTGCCCAGATGGCCGGCCTGGCGGTGCAGAACTTCGTCTCCGCGGCGGTCGGCATCGCCGTGCTGGCGGCGCTGATCCGCGGCATCGTCAGCCGCTCGGGCAAGTCGCTCGGCAACTTCTGGCACGACCTGGTGCGGATCCTCCTCTACGTGCTGCTGCCGATCTCGATCGTCGGCGCGCTCTTCCTGGTCTCCCAGGGAGTGATCCAGAACCTCAGCCATGCCACCGTGATCCACACCCTCTCCGGCGGCACCCAGATCCTCGCCCAGGGCCCGGTCGCCTCGCAGGAGGTGATCAAGGAGCTCGGCACCAACGGCGGCGGCTTCTTCAACGTCAACTCGTCCTATCCGTTCGAGAATCCGAGCGGCCTCACCAACTTCGTCGAGATGCTGTTGATCCTCGTCATCCCGGCGGCACTCACCTACACCTATGGGCGCATGGTCGGCAGCCAACGGCAGGGCTGGGCGATCTTCAGCGCGATGTTCGTTCTCTTCATCATCGGCGTGGTCGTCGTCTACATCGCCGAGCAGCACGGCAGTCCCGCCCAGCACGCGGCCGGCCTCCACACCGCCGCCTTCGATGGCTCCACCGGCGGCAACATGGAGGGTAAGGACCAGCGCTTCGGCATCGCCAACACCTCACTGTGGACGGCGATCACCACGGTCACCTCGTGCGGCGCCGTCAACGGAGCCTTCGAGTCCCTGACCGGGATCGGCGGTGCGGTGCCGTTCGCAAACCTCGGCTTCAGCGAGGTCGTCTTCGGCGGTGTCGGCGCCGGGCTCTACGGAATGCTGCTCTACGTCCTCCTCGCCGTCTTCATCGGTGGGCTGATGGTGGGTCGCACCCCTGAGTACCTGGGCAAGAAGATCGGCGCGCGGGAGATCAAGCTGGTGTCGCTCGGCGTCCTTTTCACGCCCCTGGCGGTGCTCCTCTCGGCGGGCGCCGCGTCGGCGACCGAGCTCGGGAAACGCTCGCTGTACGCGGGGATCAACCCCACCGGCTTCTCCGAGAACCTCTACGCCTACATGTCCCAGGCCAACAACAACGGTTCGGCCTGGGCCGGCTACACCGGTTTCATCCAGCCGCATCCGCCTGGCAACGTCGGCGCCTTCGGCATCACCTTTGCCGACCTGCTCGGCGGGTTTGTGTTGATCACGGCCCGCTTCGCACCGATCCTTTTCGTCCTCGCCGTCGCCGGCGCGCTGGCGGGCAAGAGGGTCTCGCCGGCCGGGCTCGGCACGATGCGCACCGACAACCCGACCTTCGTCTTCCTGCTGATCGGGATCGTGATCCTGGTCGGTGCCCTCACCTTCTTCCCCGCGATCCTGCTCGGCCCGATCTCCAACGGGCTCACCGGGAGGTTGTTCTGATGACCCAGGGGCTCCGCAGGGACCTCCGCACGGCGGCGATCGCGATCCTTGCGATGACGGTCGTGCTGGGCCTCATCTACCCGCTGGCGATCACCGGCATCAGCCAGGTGGTCTTCCCCGGCCCGGCCAACGGCTCCAAGGTGTCGGTCGACGGCAAGGTCGTCGGATCCCACCTGATCGGCCAGGAATTCAAGGGCAAGGCCTGGTTCCACTCGCGGCCGTCGGCCACCGAATACTCCGGCAACGTCACCTTCTTCGGCAACGCCGGCCCGAACAGCGCCGAACTCCGCGAAGAAATCCGGGAAGAACTCGCCGCCTACCTGAGGTTGAACAAACCGTATGACCACTCGTTGACGCGCAAACGGGTGCCGGTCGACGCGGTCACCCAATCCGCTTCCGGCGTCGACCCCGACATCTCCGAAGCCAACGCTCTGATTCAGGCCCATCGGGTTGCGGCCGTCCGGCACCTACCCCTGAGCAAGGTCGAAGAGCTGATCTCGCACAACACCGACAGCCGCTCACTGGGCGTGCTCGGCGAGCCGGGAGTGAACGTGCTCGAACTCAACATCGCCATCGACCGGGAAGCGCCACTGAAATGACCCCAGACGACCAACAGGACACGACCACCCTCGCTCCCGACCCGGAGCCCGAGCAGCGGCACGCCGCGACGAGCTCGGAGCGTCACCGGTCGCGCTCGCTCTTCGATTGGGAGATCCTGCGCCCCGCGATGATCGAGTCGGTGCGCAAGCTCGACCCGCGCGTCCAGGTCCGCAACCCGGTGATGTTCGTGGTCGAGGTCGGCGCCGTCGTCACCACCGTCGCCTGGCTGATCCAGGCCTTCGGCGGCGAAAGCCTCGGCGGCGGCCATCAGCCCGCCTGGTTCAGCTTCACGATCACGGTCTGGCTCTGGTTGACCGTGATCTTTGCCAACCTCGCCGAGGCGATGGCCGAGGGCCGGGGCCGCGCCCAGGCGGCGAGCCTACGCGCGATGCGGTCGGAGACGACGGCGAAGATGCGCGACGGCGGCGAGAAGCCCGCGTCCGAGCTGACCCGCGGTGACGTCGTGGTGGTCGAGGCGGGGGAGACGATCCCCGGCGACGGCACCGTGATCGAGGGCATCGCCTCGGTCGACGAGTCGGCGATCACCGGCGAGTCGGCGCCGGTCATCCGCGAGGCGGGCGGCGACCGCTCCGCGGTCACCGGCGGCACCAAGGTCCTCTCCGACCGGATCGTCGTCGAGATCACCCAGGAGCCGGGCGGCTCCTTCCTCGACCGCATGATCGGCCTCGTCGAGGGCGCCGAACGGCGCAAGACGCCGAACGAGATCGCCCTCGGGATCCTGCTCGCGGCGATGACCCTGATCTTCATGTTCGTGGTCGTCAGCCTGCGGCCGTTCGCGCTCTTCGCGAACACGGAACTCTCGGAGACGACGCTGATCGCTCTGCTCGTGGCGCTGATCCCGACCACGATCGGCGCGCTGCTGTCGGCGATCGGCATCGCCGGCATGGACCGACTGGTGCGTCGCAACGTGCTGGCGCTGTCGGGCCGTGCGGTCGAGGCATCGGGTGACTGTGACGTCCTCCTGCTCGACAAGACCGGCACGATCACGCTCGGCAACCGCGAGGCGACCGAGTTCATCCCGATGCCGGGCGTGAGCGAGGAGGAGCTGGCCGGGGCGGCACAGATGTCCTCGCTCGCCGACGAGACCCCGGAGGGCCGCTCGATCGTCGTCCTCGCCAAAGAAAAGTTCAACATCCGCGAGCACGACTTCAACGGGCACGAACCCACCTTCGTCCCGTTCACCGCGGAAACGCGGATGAGCGGCGTCGACTACGACGGCACCCAGCTGCGCAAGGGCGCCGGTGATGCGATCGCCGAATGGATCGCGACCGAAGGCGGGCACGCTCCGCCGGAGCTGCGATCCGAGCTCGATCGGATCGGCCGCGAGGGCGGCACCCCCCTGGCGGTCGCCCGGGACGAGCGCGTGCTCGGCGTCGTCTACCTCAAAGACATCGTCAAGGAGGGCATGAAAGCGCGCTTCGATCAGCTCCGCGCGATGGGCATCCGCACGATCATGGTGACCGGCGACAACAAACTGACCGCGGCGAAGATCGCCGAGGAGGCCGGCGTCGACGACTTCCTCGCCGAAGCGACCCCCGAGCGCAAGCTCGAACTGATCAAGGAGCAGCAGGCTGACGGACGGCTGATCGCGATGACCGGGGACGGGACCAACGACGCACCCGCGCTGGCGCAGGCCGACGTCGGTGTGGCGATGAACACCGGCACCCAGGCGGCGCGCGAGGCGGGCAACATGGTCGACCTCGATTCCAATCCCACCAAGCTCATCGAGATCGTCGAGGTCGGCAAGCAGCTGTTGATCACCCGTGGCGCCCTCACCACCTTCTCGATCGCCAACGACGTCGCCAAGTACTTCGCGATCCTGCCCGCGATGTTCGCCACCACCTGGGCGGCGGGCGGCGATAACGGCCCACTCCACTCGCTCAACGTGATGAACCTGGGGACGCCGGAGTCGGCGATCCTCTCGGCGATCATCTTCAACGCCCTGATCATCCCGCTGTTGATCCCGCTCTCGCTCAGGGGCGTCAGGTACCGGGCGATCGGCGCCACCGCCCTGCTGCGCCGCAACCTCCTCATCTACGGCCTCGGCGGCCTGATCGTCCCGTTCGTCGGGATCAAACTGATCGACCTCGTGGTCCACAACCTGCTGGGAGCGTGAGGGGGGCCGCGCGGTGGGCCACTACAAGATCTTCCTGGGCATGGCCGCGGGGGTCGGCAAGACCTACCGCATGCTGCAGGAGGGGCGTGCCGAAGCGGCATCCGGGCGTGACGTCGTGATCGGCTACCTCGAGCCGCACGAACGAGCGGAGACGAGCGAGCAGGCGCGCGGGCTGGAGGAGCTGCCGCGGCGCAGGGTCGAGATCCGCGGCGGCACGACCGTGGCGGAGATGGACCTGCCGGCGCTGCTCGAGCGCGGGCCGGAGCTGGCGCTGATCGACGAGCTCGCCCACACCAACCCGCCGGGGCTGGAGCACCACAAGCGCTACGAGGACATCGCGACGGTGCTCGCCGCCGGGATCGACGTCTTCTCCACCGTGAACGTCCAGCACCTGGAGTCGCTGAACGACCAGATCGCCGAGCTGACCGGGGTGCGGGTGCGGGAGACGGTGCCCGACCGGGTGCTCGCCGACGCCGACGAAGTGGTGCTGATCGACCTCACCCCGGAGGCGCTGATCGCGCGGCTGCAGGAGGGGAGGATCTATCCGACCCGCAACATCGACGCGGCGCTGAACAACTTCTTCAAGATCGAGAATCTGGCGGCGCTGCGCGAGGTGAGCCTTCGCCAGGTAGCCGAGGACGTCGAGTCGAAGCGGCTCGTCTTCGCCGAGGCCGAGCAGGTCGGTACGCGCGACGAGGAAAAGGTCGCCGACGACGCCGCCCGGGCGGTGGGGGAGCGGCTGCTGGCGCTGGTCCGTCCCCAGCCGAGCTCACAGCGGCTGGTGCGGCGGGCGTGGCGCTCGGCGCAGCGGCTGGGGACCGGGCTCGACCTGCTCTGGGTGAAGCCGCCGGGCGTCGTGATCGAGGGTGAGGTCGAGCGCCAGGTGACGGCGCTTCGGCGGCTCGCCTCGGTACTCGGCGCGACCCTGCTCATCGAGGAGCACGACGACGTCGTCGCGGCAGCCGCGCGGGTCGCGCGCGAGCGCGGCAGCACCTACATCATGGTCGGCGAGGCGCCCCCGGCGAAGGGCTTGGGGCGCCTGCGGGAGCCGCTTCCGCAGCGGCTGATGCGCGCCGCCTCACCCGGCGTCGACGTGCGGATCGTCGCCAACCGCGGAAGGCGGGACGGGGAGGGTCCATCGTGAGCGCCGCGGCCGTGTGGACCTTGGTCGCCGCGACGCCCGTGGCGCGCGGGGCGACGGTCGGCGCGCTCGGCATCCGCGTCGAGCACGTCCTCATCGCCGTCGCGCTGGTGCTCGGCCTCCTCGGCGGCTTCTTCCTCGCCCGGTCCCGCCTCGGCCGCAGGGCGCCCGCCGAACCGGAAGCGGTCAACCACATCCTGATGCCGTTCACCGGCACCGAGATCTCCCGCCGCGCGGTCGACGCCGCTTTGCGTCTCGCCCGCGCCGAGGGCGCCACCCTGATGCCCGCCTACCTTGCCGAGGTGCCGAAGAGCCTGCCCCTCGATTGTGCGATCCCGGCCGAGGCCAACCAGGCGATGGCGATGCTGGAGGCGATCGAACAGCGCGCCGGCACCAAGGGTGTCCCGATCGACGCCCGCATCGAGCGCGGCCGCACCTACCGGCACGCCCTCGCCCGCCTCCTTGCCGAGGAGGAGTTCGACCGCGTCGTCGTCTCTGCCGGCTCCACCGGCACCCAGGGCCTCTCCGGTGACGATCTCGTCTGGCTCCTGGAGCGCGCTCCCGCCGAGGTGATGATCCTCCGCCCCGGCCCCGAAGACCACCGCATGGTCGTGGCCGCCCCGGCCCCGCACCGGAACGGCAGCGGCATGGCGGCCTGAGCGCCTGGCCGGCCCCGTCGCCACCGACCTCTGGCTTGGCGACCGCGGTGTCGCGGCAACGGTCGGCGTTGCGACGAGCGTCGGCGCCCACCCGGTCCGCGGGATCACTGCCAGATGGCCACCGGTCGCTTCACCACGCCGCGCGAGGTCGCCCGATCGTCACCCGGCTCGCCTCGCCGTTGGCCGGCAACGTGAGCGGCGCGCCAACTGGATGATCGACGGTGGGCCTGTGAAGGCGACCCGCGGGCGTGCGGCCGTCGGAGTTGCATCGCGACCACGAGACCGAGGCGGTCGTCCGAGGTGCGGCGCGGGCCCGACCCCTTTGACCGTCCGAGATGCGTCCCGGGCGCGCCGGGCCGCTCGACCCCGACCCCCGCACCCGTCCGAGTTGCGCCGCGGGGCGCGTCGCCCCCCGACCCCGGCCCCCGCACCCGTCCGTGTCGCGCCACGACCCCGACCCCCGCACCCGTCCGAGATGCGTCCCGGGCGCCTCATGGCGCTCCTGGCAGGCTGTGAGCGCCATGAGGCGCCCGGGACGGGAGGGGGTCGTGAAAAAGACGACACGGGGATGAGGGGAGACACAGGGACGGGAGGAGGTCGGGCTTCCGTGACGGGTCCGTACGGGAGGGGCCACACCCCGCCCCGATCGGTCACGAAGACGCCGGGAACGTCACCCTTTCCGCAACCTTCGGTCTCTTTTCGGGCCCGGAAAGAGGGCCCGGGAACGCCTTCCGTACTTTGACCCTGCCATGGCAGGGTCAAAGTCCGGAACGCGTCCGTGAGCGTTGGACAACACGGGAGGAGGCGTGGAGTTCCCTACGTCTTCGTGACGGGGTCCTGGTCCGGTGAGGGTCCCGTCACACTCGCGACCTTCCCGACGTCTCCGTGACCAGATCCCTCCTCCGTGACGGTCCCGTCACACCTTCCGGCCCCCGGGGGCCGGGATCGGGGGTCCGTGGGACGCGCGTCGAGTTTCGGTTGCTGAGCAACCGAAACCAAACACGGAGATCCTTGAGTGATGGCGAAGGCCGGGAGGAAGGGTGACGTTCCCGGCATCTTCGTGACGAGGTCTCCTTCCGTGACGGTCCCGTCACCGATCTGTGGGAGCTCCGTGTCCTCGCGCGTGGGATCCGTCGCACCCTCCCGGGGCGCGACAGCTTTCCGGGCTCATCCATATTCGCTAGGGATGGCATCTATCCCGGGTGACAGCTTGCGAGCCCGACTGCCCTAAAGGACCCGCTTGCGGGGCCGATACGGTCATGTAGATGCTCGGCAGGTCCCGGCGTGCGCCGTCACTTCTCGCCCTCGCACCGCTCGTCGCGGTGGTGCTCGTCCTTGGCCTGCTCGCGCCGGCGGCGAGCGCCGAGCTGCCGGCCCTGCCGCTGACCAGCTCCACGGCGCTTTCGCCGGAGCTCGAAGCCCTGGCGACGCCGGCGGTGCGCTCGCGCTCGCTCGCGGGGCAGGCGGAAGCGCTCGGGTTGCCGACGGAAGGCGCCGGGAGGCTCGTCCGTGACGGCGGTCGAGTCGTCGTCGAAGCCCACTTCGAGGCGGGGGCGGCGGCCGCCGTCGAAACGGTGAAGGCGACCGGTGCCGAGGTGCTGAACGTGAGTCGCCGCTACCAGACCCTGGTGCTCTCGGTCGCGCCGGCGGAGCTGCACGCGCTGGCTGCGGTCCCCGGCGTCGCCGGCGTGACCCCGTCGCTGGCGCCCGAACTGGCCGGGCTGAGCGGCGGTGGCGCGCAAACCGCGGCGATCGCCTCCAACGGCCTCTGCGAAGGCGGTTCGGTGATCTCCCAGGGGGTCGCGCAGCTGAACCTCCCCGCTGCCCGCGCCGCCTTCGGCGCCCGTGGGGCGGGGGAGACGATCGGGGTCATCTCCAACTCCTTCAACTCGGCGACGACCACGGAAGCCGGCGCGCCGATCCCGACCAAAGCCCACGAAGACGAAGTCACCAACGACCTGCCCGGGCCGGCGAGCACCTGCAGCGGCCAGGAAGTGCCGGTGAACGTGGTCGCCGAAGACCCGATCGACGCGGAATCGCCGCCCACCGACGAGGGGCGGGCGATGCTGCAGGCCGTCCACGACCTGGCGCCGCACGCGAAGCTCGCCTTCGCCACCGGCGAACCGGCCGAAATCTCCTACGCCGAAAACATCGAAAAGCTGGCCGCGCCGGTCAGCCAGGGTGGCGCCGGGGCCGATGTGATCGTCGACGACCTCGCCTTCCCGACCGAACCGTTCTTCCAGGAAGGCCCGGTCGCCGGGGCGATCCGCCGGGTTACCGAAAAAGGCGTCCTCTACTTCGCCGCGGCGGGCAACGACAACCTGATCAACGCCGCAGGCCAGGACATCTCCTCCTGGGAAGCGCCGGTGTTCCGCGGCAAACCGACGTGCAACTCGGAAGTCGACGCCCTGCTGACCGCGGCGCTCGCCGAAGAAGGCCTCGGGCCCTACGAACCTGATTGCATGGACTTCGACCCGGGCGCGGGCGTCGACACCGAATTCGGGATCACGGTCGAACCGGGCGCGTCGTTGTCGCTCAACCTGCAATGGGCCGAACCGCGGTTCGGGGTCAAGACGGCGCTCTTCGGCTTCCTCCTGAGCGACGTCGGCGGCACCGAAGAAATCGCCGACGTCAGCGGGAGCACCGAACCGCCCGAAAAGCCGTTCATCGGTCTCGACTGGAAGAACCCGACCGCGACCTCCCAGACCGTGCGCCTGGTCATCGCCCGCTGCTCCGGAGCGAACTGCAACCCCAACGCGAGCGCGACCGCCGACCCGCCGATCAAATTCGCGATCACGAACGACGGCGCCGGGGTCTCGGAAATCGAGTATCCGGAATCGGCGGAAGGTGACACGGTCGGACCGGCGATCTACGGCCACCGTGGCTCACCCTTCGTGACCACGGTCGCGGCGGTCAACTTCCAGGAATCGAGCACGGCCCCCCAGCGGCCCGAGCCCTACTCCTCGCGCGGCCCGGTGGTCCACTACTACGGCCCGGTCGACGGGGTCAAACCGGCGGCGCCGCTCGGTGCGCCGCAAACGATCCAGAAGCCCGACATCACCGCCACCGATTGTGCCTCGAACACCTTCTTCGGCATCCTCGCGGGCGACGGCCGGCACTTCTGCGGCAGCTCCCAGGCGGCTGAGCACGCCGCCACGGTCGCCGCGTTGATGCGGCAGACCGCGCCGCTCGCGAGCCGCGTGAGCCTCCTCTCCGCCCTCGAGACCTCGGCGACCAAGTTCACCACGGTGGCCTCGCCCGACGCGGTGGGCGCCGGGATGGTGAACGCGTTCGCGGCGATGACGAAGCTTGGCGGCTCGCCGGTCGAAGACCCGCCCAGCCACGTCGTCCCCTCGCCGGAAGAAGAAGCGAAGGCGGGCCCGCCGACGGTGCGGATCACCAACGGGCCCGGGGCGCTCTCGAGTCAGAACCGGCCGACCTTCGAATTCACCTCCAATCGGCCCGTCGCCTTCACCTGCCAGTTGGACGGCGGCGCCTCGCAGCCCTGCGCCTCGCCCTTCGTGGTGCCGGCGAAGTTGGCCGACGGTGATCACGGCTTCGTCGTCGTCGGGAAGGACGCCCAGGGCCGCAGCGGCTCGAGCGGCGTCTACGCCTTCGGCGTCGACACCAAGGCGCCGCGGACGAAGATCGTCGGTCATCCGAAGAAGGTCGTGAGGACGCACAAGCGCAGCGTCGTCGCCCACTTCCGGCTGCAGGCGAGCGAGTCCCCGGTGACCTACTACTGCCAGTTCGACAAAGAACCGCTGCGGATCTGTCCGGCCCGCTTCAAGCACCGGTTCAAGCAGGGCAGGCACGCGGTCCGGATTCGGGCCAAAGATCAGGTCGGCAACATCGCCGCGAAGCCGACCGTCTTCCACTTCCGCGTCAAGGAGCTTTCTCCGAGGCGCCCGGCGAAGAAGTAGGGGCGGTTTCGGGGGCAGCCTCGCCGACGCCGCCGTCGTCATCCGCCCCGGAGCGCTTGATGATCCAGTTGGCGACCAGAAGCAGCAGCACCACGCCGACGACCGCGCCGATCACCGCCGGATCGGTGAAGCGGATCCCTTCCAGCCGGGTCCCGAGGTAGACGGCGAGCGCGGTGATCGGCAGGAAGCCCACCGCGGTCGTCCAGCAATAGCGGCCGAGCGGGACGTGGGCGGCGCCGGCGGCGGCGGAGATCAGGCTGAAGGGGACGATCGGCAGCAGGCGCAGGGCGATCAGCAGGGTGACGCCCCCGCGCTCGACCATCCGCTCGAAGTGCTCGAAGCGCTCGGTCCCGAACCAGCGGTCGAGGAGTGGCCGGGCGACGCCGGAGCCGAACCAGTAACAGATCAGCGCCGAGATCATCCAGCCCACGGCGACGATCCCGAGGCCGCCGAAGAAGCCGTAGGCGAACCCGGCCGCCGCGTTGACGATCTCGGCGGGATAAGGGACCACCGAGTGGATGACGGCGAGGCCGGTGATGATCAGCGGCCCGCCGGCGCCGAGCGACTGGATCTGGTGGCGCACCTCGGACGTTTCGCCGTGGACGGCGGCGACGGCGGCGTGGCGGAGCGCGGGAATCGCGAGGACGAGCCCCGCCAGCAGCAGGATGCCGACCACGGCCACGGCGATCTCCAGCCAGGGGACCTCGACGTGGTGCTTCCTCCGCTCCGACATTGGCCGCCCAGCGTGGCACACGGTCGTGCCCGGCAGGTGAAGATGCGGTCAGTTGTCGCGCAGGCGCGCCGCGAGGCCGGAATGGCGGCTGCCGCCCTCGCCGCGGCGGACGGCGGCGGCCAGCGCCGCCGAGTCGCCGACCAGGACGCAATCGCGCCGCGCCCGGGTGATCGCCGTGTAGAGCAGCGGCCGGGTCAGCATCCGCGTGTGGGAGCGGTGGCAGACCGCGACGATGACCGGCACCTCACACCCCTGCGCCTTGTGGACCGAGATCGCGTAGGCCAGCTTCAGCGTCGCCGTCTCCGAGTACGGCATCACCAACGTGCCGCCCTCATCGGTGTCGACGACTATCGATTCCTCGTCGGGGTCGTCGCGGCGCAGGAAGACGATCGAGCCGTTCATCAGCCCGAGCTCGTGCGAGTTGCGGGTCTGGATCAGCCGGTCGCCGATTCGGAAGCGCTCGCCGACCGCCTGCTTCCCGTCGGGGTTCAGGCGCGCCTGGAGGCGCGCGTTCAGCGCGTCGATCCCGACCGGCCCGCGGTACATCGGCGCCAGCGTCTGCACCTCGCGGATCGGGTCGACGCCGAAGCTCTCCGCCGCCCGCTCGGCGACCACCTCGACCACGGTCTCCAGGGCCCGCTCCGGCGCCGGGCGCTCGATGAAGAAGAAGTCCCGTTCCTGGTCGGGACCAGGCTCGAGGTGCGGCGGGCGCCCCTGGTTGATCTCGTGGGCGGCGGTGGTGATCATCGACTTCGCCGCCTGGCGGAAGATCTGGGTGAGGCGGACGACCGGCGCCGCGCCCGACTCGATCAGGTCCTCGAAGGGCTTCCCGGCGCCGATCGGCGGCAGCTGGTCGGCATCGCCGACGAAGACGACGTGGGTCGTCTCCGCCAGCCCTTCCAGCAGCACCTCGGCAAGCCGCAGGTTCAGCATCGAGGACTCGTCGACGATCACCAGGTCCACCGGCAGCGGCCGGCCGGGACCGAAGCCGGGGTCGCCGCCGGGAATCCATTCGAGCATCCGGTGGATCGTCTGCGCCTCGTGCCCGGTCGTCTCCTGCAGGCGGCGGGCGGCGCGGCCGGTCGGTGCGCAGAGGGCGATCTTCGCCCCCGCGTCTTCGGCGGCGAGGACGATCTCCTTGGTGGCGCGCGTCTTGCCGACGCCGGGGCCGCCGGTGAGCACCGAGACGCGCGAGGCGAAGGCGCCGTGCACCGCCGCCCACTGCTCGTCGGTCAGCTCCTCGGCGGGGTCGCTCTCGCCGGGGTCGTGGTCGAGGTGGGGCGGCGCCGCCAGTCGGCGCGCCAACGTCGCCGCCACCGCCCGCTCGCTCTCCAGGGTCAGCTCGCGGTAGATGCGCCCGTCGTCGTCGACCAGCCCGCGCGCCGTCGCCAGCACCGCCGGGTCGGGGACGAGGCCGATCAGCTTCGCCGTGCGCGCCGCCAGCTCGTCCATCGGCAGGAAGCTGTTACCCGCTCCTTCGGCCTCTCGGAGGGAGTAGACGGCGGCCGCCTGGGCGCGTTTGTCGGACTCCGGCGGCATGTCGGCGGCCAGCGCGATCTTGTCGGCGCGGGCGAAGCCGACTCCCTCGACCTCGGTCAGCCGGTAGGGGTCCTCGTGCAGGATCGCCAGCGCGCGCTCGGCGTAGCGGGCGTGGATCGGCGCCGCCAGGTGGGCGAGCCCGTGGGGCGCGAGCTGGACGTGGAGCTCGCGCACGGCGCGGCTCTCGTGCCAGGACTGGGTCGCCGCGGCGGCTTGGTCGACGCTGACTCCCTTCAGCGCCTGGAAGGTCCGCTGCGGGTCGGCGGCGATCACCTGCAGGACCTCCTCGCCGTGCTGGTCGACCAGCCGTTCGGCGCGCTTCTTGCCGATGTGGCGCAGGGTGGAGAGGTAGGCGATCTGACCCTCGCGGTCGGCCGGGTCGAGCGGCACGGCACCCTGGGCGCGCAATTGGCGGCCGTAGCGCGAGTGGGTCTGCCACTCGCCGCTCACTTCGGCGCGGTCGCCGGGACCGAGGTGGGCGACGGGACCGACCAGCGCGAACCCGTCGCCGCCGTCGGGCTCCTGGACCTCCAGCACCGCGTAGCCATCGTCTTCGGCGCGGAAGATCACCCCGAGGACCTCGACCATGCCGGTGTAGGAGGCGGCGTCGGCGTCGAACAGGGTGGCGGAGCGCATGGTCTCCCCAACGCTAGCCGGCGGCGAGGCGGGACGGGTCGGTGTAAGTTCGGGTCGTGGCAAGTTGGGGAGAAATCGAGCGTGTTGCGCCGGACCTTGCGCGTGATGCGCGCGCTTTGCTCGATGCCCACGTCCACAAGACGTTGGCGACGGTGCGCGCCGACGGCTCGCCGCGGGTCAGCGGCATCGAGGCCAAGTTCATCGACGGCGAGCTCTGGTTCGGCTCGATGCCGGGCTCGCGCAAGAACGCCGACCTCGCCCGCGATCCCCGCTTCGCGATCCACAGCGGCTCGATCGACCCGCCTGGCTGGGAGGGGGATGCGAAGGTCGCCGGGGTGGTGGAGGACGTCGAGGATCCGGTCCGCAAGCGGGCGATATTCGACGCGATGGGCGCGGACCCGGAGCAGATCGGACTCGATTCGAAGCTCTATCGCGCCGACCTGCGGGAGGTGGCGGTGACGCGGCTGACCGCGGCGAAGGACGAACTGGCGATCGACTTCTGGAGCGCGGCGGGCGGGGTGCGTTCGCTGACCCGGAAATGACCGGTGTGCCGGAGGCCGCCGGGGAGCGGCTGCCCTGGGTCGACGAGCACGCGGCCGAGCTCGACGCGACGCCGGCCGTCGTCTGGCCCGCGCTGCTGCGGACGGTGGAGAAGATGACCGCGGGCGGGGCGGCGCCGCGCTACACCAGGGCGGTCGGCTGTACCGATACCGAGGCGGGCGGGCCGCGCCCGCTCGAGGTGGGCTCGACCGTGCCCGGCTTCCACGTCGCCGAGCTGGCGCCGGAGCGCCTGCTCGCCCTGCGCGGGTCCCACCACTTCGCCGACTATGAGCTGGTCTTTCGGTTGGAACCGCTGGGTGGGGTGCGCACGCGTCTCGTCGCCGAGACCCGCGCCGAGTTCCCCGGCGCGAAGGGGCGCGTCTACCGAGCCCTGGTGATCGGCACCCGCATGCACGTCCTCGTCGTGCGACGCGCCCTGGGCGCGGTCGCGCGTCGGGTCGAGCGGGCGCGCGAGGTCCGCGCGGCCGACCCGCCCGCCACCCGCACCCGACCGGCCGCCGATCCGCGGGGCGACACCCGCCGGTGAACGCCCCGCGCCCGCCGCGCCCGCCCGTCGGCCTCTGTGATTCCTGCCGCCACCAGCGGCTCGTCCCCAACACGCGCGGCTCGGTCTTCTCGCTCTGCGAGCGCTCCCGCACCGAACCGGAGTTCCCCCGCTACCCGCGGATCCCGGTCGCCGCGTGCCGAGGCTTCGAGCCGGGCAAGCCCCCCGGTTAGCTGTTCCTTTTGCCGACCCCTCCGGCAAAAGGAACAGCTGGGCAGGAGGTCTATTGCATTTTCGGGTCCGGACCGCCGATCTCGCTCGGGGCGGGCGGGGAGTAGATCTGACCGGGGGTGCCGCCCAGGACCAGCAGCCTCATCCCGTCCGGGCCGACCCAGACCTTGCGCTGCTCGGCCGGGCCGACCCGCACCATGTGCTCGTCGTCGAGCGGCATCCTCTGGCCGTCGACCTCGAGCTCGCCGGCGCCCCGCAGCGCCAGGAAGACCTCCTCCTGCCCGTCGTGCGTGTGGTCGTGGGTCGGATAGTCGCCGAACGACGGCGGCAGGTCGATCACCTGCATGCCGAACGACTCCACCCCGAGCTCGGCCCGCGCCCGTTTGAAGCTTCCGAACAGCGCCGCGTCCATGTCGTCGATCCTCTTCACCGCGTAATCAGCCATCGCTTTCCCTCCCGCTTGAGTACGAACGTTCGTGCTTTTATAATCCCTGACGATGGCGAGCGCAAGTGCGACCAAAGGCGAGCGAACCCGCGCCGCGATCCTCGACCGGGCCGTCGATCTCGCCTCGGTCGAGGGGCTGGAGGGCCTGACCATCGGCCGCCTCGCGAGCGAGCTGCGGATGAGCAAGAGCGGCCTCTTCCGCCACTTCGGGTCCAAGCAGGACCTCCAGCTGGCAACGGTCGGCGCCGCCCGCGACCGCTTCGTCGCGATGGTGCTCGCGCCCGCGAGCGCCGTCCCCGACGGCGCGCCCCGCCTGCGGGCGATGGCCGAGCGCTATCTCGACTATCTCTCCAGCTTCCCGGGCGGCTGCTTCTGGGGGGCCACCGCGAGCGAGTTCGACGACCGCCCCGGGCCGGTCCGTGACGCGATCGCCGCCTCGCTCGACGCCTGGATGGCGGAGCTCGTCCGCCAGGCGACGGCGGCCGGGATCACCGACCCCGACCGTTATGCCTTCGAGCTCTACGCCGTCGTCATGGCTGCCAACGCCCGCTGGCGGCTGAGCGGCGACCCCCGTACCTTCGACCTCGCGCGCGCCGCCCTCGCGCGCCTGGAGGCCGAACTGCCGGGTTGAGGCCACTGCTGGTCCCGAGCCCGGGCGAGCGTAAAATGACCTCATGTCGTCGCAGCGCTGGAGATTGATGGCCCCCGGCAATGAGTCCGAGTGGGCAAAGATCAACGAGGAAGAGGCACGTCAAGAAGCCGAATTCGCAGCATCGCTGTCGATGGACGAGCGCGTCACGTTCGGCCAGAAGCTCTCCCAGCAGGGTGTTTCGCTGCTGGTCGCCTCCGTAAAGGCCGGGCATGCTCCCCGACGAGCTCTCTGGTCCTGATCTGGACGGCGTAGTCGCGGATGCCAACGCCGTGGGGCTTCGTTACGTGGTGATCGGCGGCTTCAGCGTCATTGCCCACGGCTATCTGCGTGCCACCAGGGACTCGGGCCTGCTCGTTCCGGACGGCCCCGAGGCGGATGCCGAGATCCACCGATTCCTGGAGCGCATCGACGCGAGGCGCCTGCATGATGGCAAGCGGCTTAAGCCCGCCGACATTGACGGCGCCGACCATTTGAGGGTGCGAAGTCGACACGGCATCGTCGACGTTCTCCGTGGGGGCCTGCCGCCGCTGGACTACGAGACCGTCGCCGCCGACTCGATCAAGCTCGATCGCAACGGCGAGCCTGCTCCATTCGCCTCCCTGCGCAGCTTCGTCGGCTTCAAGCGCCTCGCCGGGCGCGGCCAGGACCGCCTCGACCTCGAAAACCTGGAACCGGTCAATGGTGAGCTGCCTGTCGACCCGATTCCAGGTCTCGATTCCTGACCTGCTCGCTACGGGTTGGTGTGATTCACCTTCTCCGGCGCGATCTTCACGATCACCCGCTCTTCGCCCGGCTGGCGGAAGGGGTAGGAGTCGGCGCCGAGGTAACGCTTGGCGAGCGCATCGATGTCGTCGTCGGCGCCGTCATGGGTCATCTCGACGACCTTGCCCTGGACGATCAGGCTCTCGTACGGGTTCTCTTCGCCGGTGATCGAGACCGCGACGCTCGGATTGCCGTAGAGGTTCTTCGTCTTCACCCGCCCCTCGGCGGTGTTGAAGGTGATGAGGTCGCCGTCGCGTCCGACCCAGACGGCCGAGACCTGCGGTGAGCCGTCGGCGTTCAGCGTCGCTACGTGGGCAAGCTCTTTGCCTTCGAAGAGGTGATTTGCCTCGGTGGGGATCGCAGCCATGAGTCCTCCTGATCGTGGGTTAGTGTCTTCGGCAACCATTCTTACTACGCCTGGAAGGTCACCGGATGAAAAAGTCGGCAAGGGTGTCGGTGCGGTTGCGTCCGCGAGGGCGCGGTGATGCCCTGCTCGGCTTCGAGGAGGGCGTGCTGCGCGCGCGGGTTTCGGCGCCGCCGACCGACGGGCGCGCCAACCGCGCCCTGTGCAAGCTGATCGCGGCCAAGGTCGGCGTCGCCCCGTCGCGGGTGAGCGTCATCCACGGCGCGAAGTCCCGCGACAAGGTCGTCGAGGTCCAATCGGTGGGCGCGGACGAGCTGACCCAGCGGCTCGGCGGCGAGAGCTGAGCGAACGCGTGGCCGCCGACCTGCAGATCCTCCTCTTCGCCGGCCCCGACCAGCTCGAGGAGTGGCTGGAGGCCAACGCCGCCGACTCGCCCGGCCTCTGGCTGAAGATCGCCAAGAAGGGCGCGCCGGAGCCGAGCGTCACCTACGCCGAGGCGCTCGAGCTGGCCCTCTGCTTCGGCTGGATCGACAGCCAGAAGCGCGGCCTCGACGACACCCACTTCCTCCAGCGCTTCACGCCCCGCCGCCCCCGCGGCCGCTGGTCGAAGATCAACCGCGAAAAGGTCGAAGCCCTGGAAGCGGCCGGCGCCCTTCGTCCCGCGGGCGCCGCCGAGGTGGCGGCGGCGAAGGCCGACGGCCGCTGGGAGGCCGCCTACGAGGGTGCTGCCGCTGCCAAAGTCCCCGACGACCTCCAGCGCGAGCTCGACGCCAACCCCGTCGCCGCGGCCGCCTTCGCCGCGTTAGCTTCGGCCGAGCGCTACTCGATCCTCTACCGCCTCGCCGAGGCGATAAGGCCCGAGACCCGCGAGCGCCGCCTGCGCAAATTCCTCGCCATGCTGGAGCGCGGCGGGACCTAACGGTCGGCGACGAACGACGGCGTGGAATCCGCGCCTGTGGATCGCTCCTGGTCGCGCCCAGCGGGGCGGGTGGAGCTACCCTTTGCGTCGTGAAAACCGGCGACGAGCAGGGATTCCAAAGTGGGACCGCCTCCAAGGCATGGCGTGACAATGAGGACTCGCGTCGGCGGCAGCTGCGCGAAGACGCCCGCCGCTCGCTGGCGGAGAACTTGGCGGAGGGTCTGGCGCTGAGCGAATACCTCTCGACGTTCACCGGCGCCGCCCGACCACGGTGACGCAGCAACCTCTTCGGCTTCGCGTCCTCCTCGAACGCCTGCGCGCGGCGGGTCGTTGATTTCGTCTTTTGGTCGGTGGCCTTGCCGTCAATGCCTGGGGCTACCTGAGGGCGACTCCTCGCGGAGCTGGGTCGGATCGACGTTCTGCAGGGTTTGCCGCAGGTCCCCCATTCGCCGCTCTGGACGCGCGGGCGAGCGAGGCGGACATCGATGGGCCGGCAGTCAAAGTCGGTTCCCTCGACGACCTTCTGGCGATGAAGCAGGCCGGCCGCGGCGCGTGACAAGGCTCTCCAGGCGGCGCGCGAAGACGATGCAGATGGCGATCAGCCGATCGAGACCTCGTAGGCGTCCTCGGCGTCGGGGAACGGGGCGAGGGTGACGTAGACGAGGATCGGGGCGATGTGGTGGGTGAAGTATTCAAGGTACTCGTGAAGCCCACACCGGCGAAAGCGCAAATGAACGGTACGTAATTGTTCCCCGGGTCGGGCGGAGGGCGACCGCGCCGGCCGTCTAACCTCGTCGCATGGACACGCAACGCCTCGACGAGGTTCTCACCGCCGCCGGCGAGCCGGGCTATCGCGCCTCCCAGGTCTGGGAGTGGGTCGCGCGCGGGGTGGGGGGCTACGAGGAGATGACCAACCTGCCGGCCGGGCTGCGGGAGCGGCTCGCCGCCGCGGTGCCGCTCTCGACGCTCGCGGTCCGTGCCGAGGCACGCTCCGACGACGGCACCGTGAAGACCCTCTTCGACACCGCCGACGGGCGGCCGCTGGAGGCGGTGCTGATGCGCTATCGCGATGGCCGGCGGTCGGTTTGCGTGTCGTCGCAGTCCGGTTGCCCGCTCACCTGCACCTTCTGCGCCACCGGGAAGATGAAGTTCGGCCGCAACCTCACGGCGGACGAGATCCTCGACCAGGCGCTCCACTTCCGCCGCGTCGAACGGATCGACCACGTCGTCTTCATGGGCATGGGGGAGCCGACGATGAACATCGACAACGTGCTCGCCGCCTGCGAACGCCTCCCCGACGTCGGCGTCACGAATCGTCGCACCTCGATCTCCACGGTCGGCTGGGTCCCGGGGATCGATCGGCTCGCCGAGTGCGAGATGCCGATCGGCCTCGCGCTCTCCCTGCACGCCCCCAACGACGGCCTGCGCTCGCAGCTGATGCCGGTCAACGACCGCTTCCCGCTGGCCGAGGTGCTGGCCGCCTGCGATCGTTATCGGGCCAGGCGCCGGCGCAAGGTCTTCGTCGAGTACGTGATGCTCGACGGCGTCAACGATCACCCCGAGCACGCCCGCGAACTCGCCGCCCTGCTCGACCCGCGGATCTACAAGATCAACCTGATCCCCTACAACCCCACCGGCGCCTACGACGGCTCTTCGCCGCAGCGGATCGAGGCCTTCCGCGCGATCCTCGCCGAGCACCGCGTCCCCGCCACCGTGCGTCTCACCCGTGGGCGCGATATCGACGCCGCCTGCGGTCAGCTCGCCGCCAAGGCGGCCGCATGACGCCCAGCCGTTCCTTTTGGCGCTCAGAGCGCCATAAAGCACAGGTGGGCGAAACTGGCTGGCCAGCCAGTTAGTATCTGCGGCCATGGCCACGATCGACTCGACCGCGCCGATCGCCGGCCGCCCGTCGCGGCTCACCGCCAACCCGTTCCGGCGCGTCTTCGACGATCTCGCGGTCGAGGTCCGGGGACGGGGGAAATACCCGCCAGGGCTGAGTGACTTCGACTGGGAGCGGACCAAGCAGGTCGCCCGCGATCCGCTGCCGATCCTGCTTGGCGGCTACGAAGAGTTCGGGCCGATCTTCTCGATGCGCTTCCTCCATATCCGCTCGATCTGGATGCTCGGACCGGAGGCCAACCACTACGTAACCGTCGCCCACCCGGAGAACTTCCACTGGCGTGAGTCGAGCTTCGGTGACCTGATCCCGCTGCTCGGCGATGGCCTCCTGACGATCGACGACGACTATCACGACCGCGCCCGGGCGATCATGGTGCCCGCCTTCCACCGCGAGCAGGTCGACGCCGCGACCGCGGCGATGGTCGGCGAGGCCGAGGCCGCGATCGCCGCGCTCGCCCCCGACACCGTGGTCGACGTCTACGCCTGGATGCGGGCGCTGGCGATGCGGATCGCGATGCGGGCGCTGCTCGGGCTGGACCCCGACGACGCCGGTAAGGGCGCCCTCGCGGCGGAGAACTTCGAGGTGGCGCTCGGGTTCTTCGGCATCGACTTCGCCCTACGCCTGGTGCGCGGCCCGGGCTCGCCCTGGCGGCGGCTGATGAGCGCCCGCGCCGTCCTCGACCGGATCGTCTACGAAGAGATCGAGCGCCGTCGCGCCGCCCCCGACAGCGGTCGCCGCGACATCCTCAGCCTGCTGGTCGAGGCGCGTGGCGAGAACGGCGAGCGCTTCACCGACACCGAGATCCGCGATCAGGTGATGACGCTGATGTTTGCCGGTCACGACACCTCGACCTCGACCGTCACCTTCGCCCTCTACGAGCTCGCCCATCATCCCGACGTCCTGGCGCGGCTCTGCGCCGAGCAGGACCGGGTGCTGGCCGGCGCGCCGCCGACGATCGACCAACTGGAGAAGGAGCTTCCCTACCTCGACATGGTCGTCGACGAGGTCCTGCGCCTCTATCCGCCCGCCTGGATCGGGCCGCGCCGCGCCGTCCGCGATTTCGAGTGGGGTGGCCACCAGGTGCCGCAGGGCGCCTACGTCAACTACTGCTCCTGGGCCAGCCACCGTCTCCCCGACGTCTTCCCCGAGCCCGAGGCGTTCGTCCCCGAGCGTTTCACCCGCGAGCGCAAAGCCGCCCTGCCGCGCGGCGCCTACGTCCCCTTCGGCGGCGGCAAGCGGATCTGCCTCGGCAAACGCTTCGGCCTGATCGAGGTGAAGCTGGTGACGACGATGCTGCTCCAGCGCCTCCGCGCCGACGCCCTGCCGGGCCGCACGATGACGGTCCGCCAGATGCCGACGCTCTCGCCGCGCGGCGGTCTGAAGATGCGGCTCAGAAACCGCGCCTAGACTTCAAGGCAATGTTGCCCCCGGAAACCGTCACTGCCGGGATTCGCCTGGCCCGCGCCGAAGAGGCGTGGCAGCCGGTCCTGTTCGGCGGCATGATCCCGATCGTCGGCGCCGGGGCGATCTTCTGGCTGATCCGCTGGGCGGTCAAGGAACCGCCGGAAGAGAAAGGGCCCGAGGACGACCAACTGCCGCCCTCGGGCCCTGACGACGACGGGCACGAAGGCCCGCTGTCCTAACGCTCCCCAGCGTTACTTGATGAAGAGCATCTCCTCGTACTTCGGCAGCGGCCAGAGGTCGTCGGCGACGACGCGCTCCAACTTGTCGCCCACCTCGCGCACCTTGTCCATCGCGGCGAGCTGACTGTCGCGGGCGTACTTGGCGAGCTCCAGCCCCTCGAGCCCAGCCGGCACCGCGTTCGCCGTTTTCAGCTCGCCGAGCGTGCCGACCAGGTCGTCGACCAGCTCGCGGATCTCGCCCTCGAGCGAGGACACCCCGGCGTCGGAGATCAGCGCCAGCTGTCGCAGCCCGGCGGGGAGGATCATCGTCTGGCCGATCGAGAACGTCTCCTCGGCCTCGATGTTGGCGCGCATCGAGTACTGCTCGACCCACACGTCGTAGCGCGACTCGAGCTCCCGCCGGCTGAGCACGTTGTACTCCTCGAACGCCTTCACGGTCGAGTCGGAGGTCACCTCGGGCAGCGCGTCGGGGGTCGTCCGCAGGTTCTTCAGCCCGCGCCGCGCGGCCTCCTGGTGCCACTCGTCGGAGTAGCCGTCGCCGCTGAAGCAGACGACTTTGTTCTCCAGGTAGGACTCTTTGACGATCTCCATGACGGCCTCGGGCATCTCCTGACCCGCGTCGAGCTTCGCCTTCAGCTTGCCCGCGAGATCGTCGATCGCCTCGGCCGCGATCGTGTTCAGGACCGTGTTCGGGAAGGCGAGCGACATGCTCGACCCGAGCGCCCGGAACTCGAATTTGTTGCCGGTGAAGGCGAACGGCGAGGTCCGGTTGCGGTCGCCGCCGTCGAGCGGCAGCGGCGGCAGCACCGAGGAGCCGAGGTCGAGGAACGACGCCGGCGTGTTCGGGTCGCCCTGCCCGGTCGAGATCGCCTCGAACACCTTTTCGAGTTCGGCGCCGAGGAAGATCGAGATGATCGCGGGCGGCGCCTCGTTGGCTCCGAGCCGGTGGTCCTGGCCGATGTTGGCGACCGAGGCCCGCAGCAGGCCCTGGTGCTTGTTAACCGCCTGGATCACCGCCGTGCAGAAGAACAGGAAGTGGATGTTGTCCACCGGGGTGTCGCCCGGGTTCAGCAGGTTGGTGCCGGAGTCGGTGCCCATCGACCAGTTGTTGTGCTTGCCCGACCCGTTGACGCCGGTGAACGGCTTCTCGTGCAGCAGGCAGACCAGCCCATAACGGCGGGCGACGTTTTCCAGCGTCTGCATCAACAGCTGCTGGTGGTCGGAGCCGACGTTGGAGTTCTCGAAGATCGGCGCGATCTCGTACTGGGCCGGCGCCACCTCGTTGTGACGGGTCTTCACCGGGATGCCGAGCTTCCGCATCTCCAGTTCCGAATCCATCATGAAGGCGAGGACCCGCTCCGGGATCGTGCCGAAGTAGTGGTCGTCGAGCTCGTGGCCCTTGGGCGGCTTGGCGCCGAACAGCGTCCGCCCGGTGGAGATCAGGTCAGGGCGCTCGAAGAAGTACTGCTCGTCGATCAGGAAGTACTCCTGCTCCGGGCCGACGGTCGAGTAGACCCGTTCGGTCGCCGTGTCGCCGAGCAGCCGCAGTGCCTTGACGGCGGACTTCGACAGCGCGTCCATCGAGCGCAGCAGCGGGATCTTCGCGTCGAGGGCCTCGCCGGTCCAACTGGCGAAGGCGGTCGGGATCGCGAGCAGGGCCCCGTTCGGGTTCTCCAGGATGACGGCCGGGCTGGTCGGGTCCCAGGCGGTGTAGCCGCGGGCCTCGAAGGTTGCGCGCAGGCCGCCGGTGGGGAACGACGATGCGTCCGGCTCGCCCTGGATCAGGTCCTTGCCGGAGAAGCCGGCGATCAGCTTGCCGTCGCCCGCCGGCTCGAAGAACGAGTCGTGCTTCTCCGCCGTCGATCCGGTCAGCGGCTGGAACATGTGGGTGTAGTGGGTGGCGCCGTTCTCCAGTGCCCACTCCATCATCGCCGCGGCGACCGCGTCGGCGAGGCTCGGGTCAAGCGACTCGCCGTGCGCGAGCGTCGCCTGCAGCTTCTCGTAGACGTCGGCGGGCAGGCGTTCCTTCTGTACCTCCTCGTCGAAGACGTTGGCGCCGAAGGCGGCGTTCTCGGGCAGGGTCAGATCGAGCGCGCCCAGCGACTCACCGTTGGAGCTCCATTGTGCTGCGGTCACGTTCTGCTGGCGGATTCGGCTCATCGCGTGTGCTGTTCCTCACTTGGCGGCGCGTCCGGTGCCCGGCCGCGATCGATTTCCTTTCAAAAACTCCCTAGACAGAGCCAAATGAGCCTACTCCCGATGAGTTGGAGCAAGGTTTGTCCACACGTACAGACTTTGCCCGGCGCCGGTATCCCATATGTCGAGCGTGCCGCAAGCAGCCTCAGGGACGGCGTCGCAGGACGGTCAGATCGCCGATCGCCTCGAAGCCGAGCCGGGCGTAGAAGAGCTGCGGCCAGTCGGCCGCGTCGGCGGTGAGGAAGATCGTCGCGTCGCCTGCCGCCTGGGCGGCGGCGATGGCGGCGAGGACGACCGCCGTGGCATGGCCGCGCCCGCGGGCGGGGGCGAGGGTGCCGACCTCCTCGACCTGGCCGACGCCGTCGGCGCGCAGCAGGCGGCAGGCGGAGCGCGGCTCGCCCGCGGCGGGGGCGACAAACCAGCGGTCCCCGGCCGCGATGCCGTAGCGCCGGTCGTTCTCGAAGAGCTGGTCGACCGCCGCCTCGCCGCCGCCGTCGGCGGGTATCGACTCCGCGATCAGTGCCCGTCGCAAGTCCGCGATTTCCGCCAATCGCACCTCGGGTGCGCCGGCCGCGGCGCCAGGGGTCACCGGGCCGCCGCGCCAGAGCATGTACCGCGTGCGTTCGACCTCCCAGCGCGGCCACCGTGCCCGTCCGGCTTCGACCTCCTCGCCGAGCCGGCGTCCGTCGGCTTCGTCCAGCAGGCCGATCGTCCGGTGGCCGAAGCCCTCGCCGCCGAGCGCGTCGTCGGCGATCGCCACCACCTGGTCGACGCTCAGCCCGACCGCCTCGATCGCGACCCAGTTGGCATCCCAGATCAGGGGCGTCGAGGGGGTCAGGAAGAGTCGCCCCCAGCGCTCCCGGTGGATCTCGTCACAGACCTGCTCGTCGAGCGCCAGCTCGAATGCCAGCAATGCGTCACGGTCTGATGTCGTTTGGCCTTCCATCCGGATAGCCTCCCAGTTCGCGCGGCCGCCGGCCGCCCAGCCAAAGCCGCAGAATCTGAGATTCAGGGAGGAGCCGAGCCGCATGTTCGTAAGCAAGGCCGCCGTCGTCGGTGGGGGAACGATGGGTGGGGAGATCGCCCAGGCGATCGCCGCCGCCGACATCCCGGTCGTCGTCAAGGACATCGACCAGAAGTTCGTCGATGCCGCGCTGGAGAAGGCCCGCGCCGTCACCGAGGGACAGCTCGGGGGCCAGGTGAAGAAGGAGCGGATCACTCAGGAGCAGGCGGATGCGCGCCTCGCGGAGGTGATGGCCAACATCACCGGGACCACGACCTACGCCGAGTTCGCCGACGTCGACTTCGTGATCGAGGCGGTGCCCGAGAAGATGGCGATCAAGCAGGCGGTCTTCCAGGAGATCGACGCGGCCACGCCCGGCCACGCGATCCTCTCCTCGAACACCTCCTCGCTCTCGATCACCGAGATGGGCGAGGCGACCCTGCGCGCCGACAAGGTGGTCGGATTCCACTTCTTCTACCCGGCGTCGATCATGCCGCTGGTCGAGGTGATCGTCGGCGAGGACACCTCGCGGGAGACCGCCACCGCCGCCTACAACTTCGCCCAGGCGATCAAGAAGCAGCCGATCGTCTGCGGAGAGGTGCCTGGCTTCGTCGTCAATCGCATCCTGATGGCGACGATGGGGGAGATCTGGCGCGCCCAGGAGGAGAAGGGCCTCTCGCTGAAGGCGATCGACGGTGCGATCGCCGAGGCCAAGCTGGCGCCGATGGGGCCGTTCTTCCTGCAGGACCTGCTCGGCCTCGACACGGTCTTCCACGTCGCCGAGCACCTCAACAAGTCCTACGGCGACAGCTTCTACGTTCACGAGGGCCTGCGCGGCCTGGTCGGCGAAGGCAAGCTGGGGATGAAGAGCGGCGGCGAGGGCTTCTTCAGGGACGGCGAGCAGACGATCCCCGGCGACGCCGAGCCCGATGCGCAGGAGCTGATCGACATGTTCGGCTGCCGCGCCCTGATCGAGGCCTGCCTACTGGTCGAGGAGGGCATCTCCTCGGTCCGTGACATCGACGTCGGGATGATGACCGGCGCCGGCCTCGACCCGCGCAAAGGCCTCCTCCCGCCGTTCTGGAAAGCCGACGTCGAAGGCCTCGACAAGATGCTCGAGAAGATGGAGGGGCTGGCGGAGCGCTACGGCGAGCGCTTCGCCCCGCCGGTCACGCTGAAGCGGCTGGTCGCCCAGGGCCGTCACGGCATCAGCACCGGCCAGGGCTTCTACGCCTACCCGCAGCCCGACGAGGGCGAGCAGGCGGAGAAGGTCCTGCTGGAGACCCGCGGCCCGGTCGCGATCGCCTGGCTCGCCAACGCGCCGATGAACGCGGTCCACCCGCAGGTGATCGCCGATCTGAAGGCGGTCTGGGAGCGGGTCAAGGCCGACGAGGGCCTCCACGCGATGGTGATCGCCTCCTCGGTGCCGATCGTCTTCTCGGCGGGCGCCGACATCAAGGCGTTCACGACCATGGACGAGGCGGGCGGCAAAGAGCTGCTCGAGACCGCCCACGCCCTCTTCCGCGAATTCGAAACCGAGCCGGTGGCGACGATCGCCGCGGTCAACGCGATCGCCTACGGCGGCGGCTGCGAGATGGCGATGGCATGCGACTTCCGCATCGCCGGCGAGGCTGCCGTCTTCGGCCAGCCGGAGATCAAGCTGGGGATCATCCCCGGCTTCGGCGGCACCCAGCGCCTACCCCGCCTGGTCGGCGAGAACAAGGCCTTGGAGATGAACCTGGTCGGCGATGCCATCCTCTCCGAGGAGGCGCTGGAAAGCGGTCTCGTCAGCCGCGTCGTGCCCGACCACGAGCTGTTCGAGACGGCGCTGATGTGGGCGGGCAAGCTCGCCGGCCAGGCGCCGATCGCGCTCGGTCTGGTCAAGCAGGTGTCCCACAAGGGTGACCTCGACGCCGGAATCGAGGCCGAGAAGGGCGGCTTCGCCACCGCCTTCGCGAGCGAGGACGCCAAAGAAGGCGTCAGCGCCTTCCTCGGCAAACGCACCCCGAAGTGGACCGGCAGGTAGGCGCCGCTCGCGCCCAGCTGTTCCTTATGCGTCTCACCGGCGCATAAGGAACAGCCGGGCGGCGGCGGTCAGAACTTGACCGCCTGCTTCTCGCAGTTGGCAACGATCGTCTCCGCCCGCGCTCCCGAGTATTCGGCGGCGTGGGAGCAGATGTCCACGGCCTCCTGACCGCAGGCACCGAGCGTTTCGGCGCCGACGATCCCCGCGACGGTCGGGTTGATGCAGCCCTGGGCGGGCGCCGGGTTGCTGTTGCTCGCCCCGGTGAACGCGACCATCGCGATCACCGTCACCAGGGTCACCGCGATGATGCCGACGGCGACCTTGATCTCCCTCGGGCTCAGTTTGTAGAGCGGCGTGTTCTGCCGCTCGTAGTGTCCTTCCAGTGGCATGGCAGCAACTTACGGGCGTGACTTCAAGCTGCCTATCGCCCGGTGGGAGAAGTTCACCCCCCGATCTTTGGACACTCGTACGTAGTGACGCCGCTGCCTTCGCGTGAGGGTTACCCCTAGTCCAGACACGCAGAACGAAAGGAAGCATCAAACCAATGGAATGGCTGAGCGAAGGCGCCAATTCATGGCAGCTCACCGCCGCGACGCTGGTGGGGTTGATGAGCATCCCCGGCCTGGTCGTGCTTTACGGCGGGGTAATGCAGAAACGCTGGTCGGTGAACTCGATGATGATGGCGTTCGTCGCGTTCGCGATCGTGCTCATCCTCTGGGTCCTGGTCGGCTTCAAGATGGCGTTCGGGGATCCGATCCACATCTTCGGGGCGACCTCGGGATTCTTCGGAAACATGTGGGGAAAGCCGGGCTCGATCCTCAACAGTCACAGCCTGCTCGAACAGGCCCATATCGGTGAGCTTCCGGAAGAAGAATTCCTCTTTCCGATGTCGACGCTGGCGTACTTCCAGATCGTCTTCGCCGCGATCACGCCGATCCTGATGCTGGGCTCGGTCCTCGGGCGCTTCAACTTCAAGGCCTGGATCCCGTTCGTCGCCCTCTGGACGTTGCTGATCTACACGGTCAACGCCTTCTTGATCTGGGGCGGTGGCTTCTTCGCCCAGCAGGGCGCCGTCGATTATTCCGGCGGGTACGTGATCCACCTCGCCGCCGGCGTCTCCGGATTCGTTGCGGCGGCGGTGATCGGACCCCGCCTCCAGCGCGACCGCGAGGTCGACGCACCGAACAACCTGGCGATGGTGGCGGTTGGCGCCGGCCTGCTGTGGATGGGCTGGAACGGGTTCAACGGCGGTGACTGGTACAGCGCCGGGGAAGTGGCATCCGCCTCGGTGCTCAACACCAACCTTTGTACCGCCGTGGCCTTCCTCGTCTGGGTCGCCCTCGACTACGCGACCGGCCGCAAGCCGAGCCTGATCGGCAGCGTCAACGGCATGATCGTCGGCCTCGTCGCGATCACCCCCGGTGCCGGCTTCGTCAACGGCTGGGGCGCGATCATCATCGGCGTCATCGCCGCGGCGCTGGTCTACTTCGCGCTCAACTACCTGAGCCGGACGGCACCGTTTCGCAACGTCGACGACACGCTCGGGGTGGTCTACACCCACGGCTTCGCCGGCGTCGCGGGTGGCCTCCTGACCGGCATCTTCGCCAACAAGCTGATGGCCGGCGAACACGAAGGCCTGATCTCCGGCGGCGGACTGCACCTCCTCTGGGTGCAGGCCTACACCGCGGCCTGGGTCATCGCCTTCTCCGCGGTCGGCACGTTCGTGTTGCTGAAGATCGTCGGCCTGTTCGTGTCGTTGCGGATGAGCGAGGCGGACATGGAGACGGGCGACATCGCCGTCCACGGGCACGAGGTGTACCCGTCGGACGTGCCGTCGCTGGGCTACCCCGACGGGATCAAAGCGGGAACCGCCCCCGGGTCGACGGCCCCGGCGCCCGGGACGGCCTGATAGGAGACGCGCATGGCCCTGAAGATCATCGTTTCCTACGACGACACCGACAACGACCGCGACGCGCTCGCGCTCGGCAGGCTTCTCGCCCTGCCGGGCGCCGAGCTCTCGCTCGCCTACGTCCGTCACTCCTTCGGCGAATCGCTCGATCAGCAGGCCGCCGAAGAGCTGTTGGCCCACGGCGCCGAGTCGGTCGGCACCCCGGACATGCCGAAGTACGTCGTGATCAATCCTGCGACCAGCGTCGGTCTCGGCGAACTGGTCGAGCAGGACGGGGCCGACGTGCTCGTTTTCGGCTCCGAGTACCGCACCGCCAAGGGGCTGGTGAAGCCCGGCATCTCGGCCCACAAACTGCTCCTCGGCGGTAGCTCGGCGATCGCCGTCGCGCCCGCCGGGCTGTGGTCGGAGGCCGACCTCTCGGTGGCCACGGTCGGCGTCATCGACGAGGGCGACCCGGCCGCGCGCGCCACGGCGGAGAGCCTCGCGGGCGCCCTCGGCGCAACCGTCGTCGAGCACGGCACCGGCCGGGTCGACCTGCTGGTGGTCGGCTCACGCAAAGAGGCCCCCGAGGGCAAAGTCGTCCTCAGCGCCGCGAGCGATTATGCGGTCGAGGCGGCGAACTACCCGGTGCTGGTCATCCCCCGGGGGACGGTCGTGGACTTCTCCTCGATGAGATGACTTGTCCGGTGGGGCGGGTCGGAGAGGGGCTCGTGGCGCGGGCGGCCGTCCGAGGTGCCGGGGACGTCAGCCTTCCGTAGGGGAGAGATCACAGGGTCGGTGAGGAAGACGCCGGGAACGTCACACCTTCCGGTCCTCCGGGACGCGTGGTCGACCTTACCCACCTGGAACGGGGGGTAAGGTCGACCGCCCGACCGCGACCCATGAGGAAGACGGGAGGAACTGTGGAGTTCCCGACGTCTTTCTGACCAGGTCCCACTTCCGTGACGGTCCCGTCACGGATCCATGCGGCGCGTTCGCAGTTTGCCGTACTGGTTACGGCAAACTGCGAACGCCGGGCCGGCTCCCGCCCTCGCCGGCCACGACTCGGGTCGCTAGTCCTTCTGCACGACCAGGATCACGGCCACGACTCGGGTCGCTAGTCCTTCTGCACGACCAGGATCACGGCCGCGAGCGCGGGGTCGCGGCCGTCGATCCGCTCGCGCGCCTCGTCGATCGAGACCGTCTCCGTGTCGTGGCCGGAGACAAGATCGGCAACCGTCTGCAGTGCCGACTCGGCGTGGATGACGATCGTCGTCGGGCCGCGCTGCGCGCGTCGGCCCTCGGTGGCGGCCTTCAGCACCGTCGCGGTGACGTCGGCTGAGGAGCGCTGGGCGTTCGCCCAGCCCTGACTGAAGGCGAGGTCCTGGTTCGAGAGCTCGGGGCCCTCGAGGATCCGCAGGCTCGACTCGTCGTCGCGGGTCCACCGGCGGTCGCCGAGAAGGATCGGGCGACCCGACAGCCAGGGGTCGAGCACCGTGCGCCCCAGCTCCTCCTCGGTGAGATTGAAGGAGCGGGCGTGCTGCTTGCCGGTCGCGACCTCGATGTGGAAGGCCATCGTCGTCGCGACGGTACCGGGTTTCGGCGGCGCCGGGTCGGGGCGGCCGGATTGGCATGATGCGCGCCATGTCACCTCAACGACCCGACGCGGTCGTCTTCGACAACGACGGCCTGCTGCTCGACACCGAGTCCGTGTGGACGCGTGCCGAGGCCGATCTCTTCGAACGCTACGGAGCCGAGTTCACCCCGCGACACAAGCGCGAGATGATCGGCACCTCCGCCGACTTCGCCGGCGGCCTGCTCGAAGGTTGGCTCGACCAGCCCGGGCGCCGGGGCGAGCTGATGGCGGAGTTGGACGGCCTCGTCGTCGCCGAGCTCGAGCACGGGGTGGAGGCGATGGTCGGCGCGCGCGACCTGCTCCGGCAACTGAAGGAGCAGGGCACGCCGATCGGCCTGGTCTCCAACTCGCCGATGCCCTTTGTCCGGCGCTCGCTGGAGATCGTCGGCTTCGAGGAGATCTTCGACGTGCTGATCAGCGGCCACGACGTGGCGGCCCCGAAGCCGGCCCCCGACCCTTACCTGGAGGCCTGTAGGCGGCTCGGGGTCGAGGCGGGGCCGGACGTGGTCGCGCTGGAGGACTCGCCGACCGGTGTCGCGGCTGCCCGCGCGGCGGGCCTCACCGTCATCGGCGTGCCGTCGGTCGACGGGATCGAGCTGGCGGAAGCCCACCACATCGCCGCCTCGCTGCTCGACGAGGTGGTTACCGGGCTGACGCTCATTCCTTGAGCAGCCGGCGTCGGCGGAGCACTCGCTCGGCGATGCTCAGGGCCTCGCGGATGCCGGGCTCGTCCTCCGGCGGCAGATCGCCGCGGAGCGCCCTCTCGGCGGCCGCCTCGATTACATCCCGGCGCTCTTCCAGGGCCGTGATGTCAGCGGAGTGGCCAGCGTCCTCGAGCGCCTCCGGCAGCTCGACCAGGAGTGCTTCGACGCCGACCCGCAGCTGCAGGGCGGCCTCGCGTCGGCGGCCGGCGTCGAGGTCGGCCCGCGCGCGCAGCAGGAGGACCTCGCAGGCGTCCGCCCGCTCCCGCCCGCGCAGGAGCCCCGCCACCCGTTCCTGGGGGCGCACCTCTTCCTGGCGCCGCCGCCGAAGGGAGCTTCCGGGCGCTCGCACGTCGACTTCACGGGCCTCGCTGTAGGTTCCCTCGGCGGTCTGCTCGCCGCTGCCGTAGCCGAGCCGCACCGCGATCGCGCGCTCGGCCGTGATCGTGGTGGGGCGGGGGTCGGCGAGGGCCACGGCCTGGGCGTGGAGCGCTTCGTTGACGAGAGCCACGCCGGCCGCGATGACGGCGTCGATCGCCTCCTCGGCCGCGATCGCCTCGGCCAGCCAGGCGGCCGCCTGCGCGGCGCCGTCGAAGGGGTCGAAGGCGCGGATCGCGGTGGCGCGGGCAACCGGCACCGCGGGCGGCGCCGGGGCGGCTTCGGCGTCGCGCGGCTTGCGCCGGCGGCGGCCGGGGCGGGGAGCCGCGGCGAGCGTCTGCAGGACCAGCACGCTGTCGCCCTCACCGTCGTCGTGTCGCGCCAGGTAGCGGCCGTCGGCGAGCGGCAGGGTGCCGGCGAGGTCGAACTGCGCGAATCCGAAGAAGGGACTCAGGGTCGGGAGCCTAGATGATCGATTCGAGGGTTGGGCCGGGAAGGGATGGGGCCTCGGGAAGCTGTCGCCCGAAGCGGAAGGGGATGCGGCCGTCCCGTCCACGGCCCTGGCCGGCTGTGGCCGTGGCCGGGACGGCCGGGTATGGAGGCGACGGAGGAAGGCCCGCGGGAGGCTCGGGAGAGCGCCACAGGTCCGTCACGGGAGTACCACGGAGGCTCACGGGAGTGCCACGACTC